>NZ_JBMERN010000016.1:0-68941 GCF_049310965.1 Loktanella sp. DJP18
CTCGGCGATGGCTGCAGATTTCCATTCAAGATCGGGCACGACGCTTCCCGTCGATCAAAGCCTGAGCGTCCTGCATGACTTGGGCGTGTGGTGTTGCAGGGCGTGCATCATTCAGCGCATCCCGCACCTTGGTACGAAACCAAGCGTCATAGACGTCAGGATCGGCAGTGAGTCCCGCTGGCAGTCCACCTTCCGCAGCCACCCGTGTCAGGAGGATGCGCACAGCATCAGAGAGTGTCAGGCCAACACCAGCAAGGACGTCAGAGGCCTGCGTCTTAAGCTGATCGTCAACACGGACATGAAGCATGGATGTCTGGGCAGGCATGAATATCCTCCTTGTTGAGTCACACCCGTATCTCAAATGAGATACACATTCAAGGTCGTGGCTAATGTCGCGTGAAATGTACGTAACCGGACAGGTGGCGACTTATGCAGAGCTGCTCACGCGCAGTAGAGGCGGCTCCAGTTGTAACATTGCGCAGGCATCCCAGTTTGGCGACAACGCAATACAGATGCTTCCACTGCCGCTGCACCGGCTCGAACGAGTAGAGTGTAAGTGCAGCTTCGCGGCATCCATCCGTGCCAACAAGCGACGATCACGAACCAGCAACCAGAACAAACAGGACCGCCACACGCAGATCGTTTTTTGACTCGTGTTGGTGCCGCAATGAAGGAGTCGGGTTTTACTGCAGCCGCTCAGCAATCCAAATTTTTATCAGTGCCTGGCGGGTAATGCCTAGCTTCTGGGCTTGCCGGTCCAACCCGGAGACGACCCACGTGGGGAAATCAACGTTGACCCGTTTGGCTTCAACGTTAAGGCGGCGGGCCTTTGACCAGTCCACATTGGCGGATATATCTTCACCCGCATCGAAACGTTCGTCGAATTCAGTCGCCTTCAGAATAGTCGATCTCCTGCTTGCGGGCGCGGTCCGCTTCACGGGTCAGGCGCTCCAACAGGGACCTGCTGGTTCTGAAACAGGCCACCTTTTTTTCTGCAACTGGAACCGCTTCACCCGTCCTTGGATTGCGGCTCATTCGTGCTGAGCGGGTCCGTGGCGTGAATGATCCGAATCCACGAAGTTCGACCCGATTGCCACGCGCCAGCGTCGTGAGCATCGTCCCAAACACCACCTCCACGATCGCTTCCGCAGTTTTCAACGGCAACGACGGGTGTTCTTCACGCAGTTTTTGAATGAGTTCAGACCGCACCACTTTTGATATCTCCAACCCATCCGATCACCACTTTGCCCATGAATCTGAGCCGGAGCAACACTGATCCCCGATCATGCATCAGGCGATAGGATTCCCGCATCTTCCAGCTGCTCCTGATCGGGCAGGTCGTGCAGACTCTCCAGCCCGAATACCATCAGAAACCGTTCTGTCGTCACGAAGGTATAAGGCGCGCCACGCCGCGGGCTGCGAGGTCCTGTCCCGATCAGGTTGAGCGCATGCAGGCGCCCGATCAGGTCCCGGCTGATGTCGCGGCCGAAAATCTCCTTCAGCCCGTCGCGGGTGATAGGCTGGTGATACGCGATGGCGGCGAGAACCGCGACGTCGCCTTCGTTCAAATCCAGCAGCTGGTCACCCACATCTGCTGCGGCCACGATCGCCGGAGCATAGGCGGGCCGTGTCCGGAACATCCAGCCGTCCGCCACCTTGGCCACCTCGAACGCACGCCCCGCGAGATCGGCCGCGAGGTCCGCAATCAACAAGTCGACCGAGGCCCCCTGCCCCACTACCCGCGCCAGATCCTCGCGTGGCACTGGCGACGCACTCGCAAACAGCACCGCCTCGATCCTGCGCAGCCACTCCCGCCAACGCAGGTCCGGCGGCAGGTCGGCCAACTCACGGTCCAGCGCGGGGTCAGATTGGTTCTTTGCCATCGCTACACGCCGTAAAGCCGGAACGTGTCACGTCCCGTCAGCTCGCGGATGGCCCCCAGGTCCACGAGCCGGTCGCACAGGCGCCGCGCCGCGCGATCCGGCAAGGGCAGCGCTGCGGGGGCGACAGCGTCCTGCGTCAGGAACATCTCGATGGCGTCCCGGGCCCTGCTGGCGCGCAGTTGCGGCGCGACGGCCGTCAGATGCGCCGTCCGCCGCGCGAGATCCGCAGCCAGACGTACCGCATCAATCACCGACGCTATCACCGCGCGATGACAGGCCAGCCGAAGATCATCGCCGCGCTTGCGTAGGTCCGCCCGCTTCAGCCCTGTCGCCAGCAGCGGCACCAGGTGATCCCAGCCCAACGCCTGCGCCAAGGCCGCGTCCGCGAGGATCAGCGCTGGCACCTCCGCCCTTGGCATGTCCGCCAGGACTGCTTCTAGCACGCGCGACGCCCGGCCAACAGGGCTCCCCTGCGTCGCAGCGCGCATATTTTGCCTGTCCAGCCAGACCGCAATCTGCGGTGCAGCACATCCGGGCAGCGCTCGTTGCAAAGCGCTGACTGACACAGGCCGCTCCACCGCACCCCGCCAGCCCTGGTAGGTCTCGCCCGCCGGCCCCGGCAGGTCACCGGGACGCAGCAGATGGATCGCATCGCGCAGGTCCGCGGCGCGTTCGGACCGTCCCGAGAACGCAACACAAGCCTCCGCCGCAGACAGAGCCAACCGCTCCCGCAACAAGGCATGGGGCACAGACGGATCGACCAGCACAACATGCAGATGGTTCAGCGCTGCACCTGACGAAAAAGCCACATCTTCAAGGGTTTCAGCGCGGGCTCTGGTGACCCAGGACGGCATCCGGGGTACCATATCGACGTTGGATTGCTGTGGGCTGCGTCCGGTTCTCATGCTGGGAGCCTATAGTGAAGCGGCGCTTATAGCCAGAAAAAAGCGCCCTAACCGCCCCACCTTGCTAGATCGCGTCATGTCCAATAAGTTTGCATTATCGGACGTAAAAGGATACGCTGCAGTACGGTTTCAAAATCAGCGGTTTTTCTGTCGGATGACTGGAATTCGTGAGATTCAAGCACTTCCCTGAACAACAAGTCGGGGTTCATGAGATTGCGTACCGGTATTTATGAGACTGGATGAGTCGGTATCTGTGGGACTGGCGCTGTCTCGCGGCTTTCTCGGCGAGCTGGCGGTCTCTCTCGTGGCGCTCAGCGCGCCAGAGCCGGGCCGAGATGCGTCGCCTCGACGAGAGCGGCCATGACTTGAGCGCCTCTCGGACTCGCCCCTGCCCTTCCGCGTCACTAGCCATAAGCACGACGATAGCCCATTTGACCGGATCCTTCATGATCCGACCGATTCCGACCGTCAGCGCGAAGCTCTGCAACAGCGAGCCTTGCGCCAAGGCGTGGAGACCGGAACGCACCGGCTTGGCGAAGACTGGCGAAACCTGATCGTATTCGGGAACGACGACCGTCAGTGCCTGCCGGAGGATCGGCGTGGTCAGAAAATCATGGTAGTCCCTCCGGTCCATCAGGGACATTCGTGGCTGCTCGTCCACGTTCGGCGGCGACGCCCGGCGATGCCGAGCAGTCAAAATCTGGAGGACTTCGGGCGCCCCCAGGTCGTCCTGCCCCGCGCCGCGCGCCCAGGCATCGAGATGAGCGGCACCGGCGTCGGCACATCGGGGTAGATTCCGGTAGGGGGCAGGATGACACCCTAAGGCCCTTGGGCACTGTTTTTCGCCGCCTGTATTTGCCTGTTGAGCGCGGTGTGAGCCCGCCCAGGGCGTCACACTGGACGGATGCCTGCAACAGCCTGCGAAGTTGGCAAGATATAGGGGGTGATTACTTCACATGACAGTACGGGGCAGGATTGTCTCACAAGGCGGCCACGGTGCGCTTTGTCCACCTGTATTCGCCTGTGAGGAGGATGTGGGCCCATCCGAGAGGCGAGATGTGCCCCAGAAGCTCGTCAGAGTCATCGAGTCCGACGCGTTTTCGTGCCGCCACTGCCTGCCCGAGGCGTTTGGTGTTCCAGTAGATGATTATGGCCGCCAGCAGGTTTAGCCCTGCCATACGGTAGTGTTGACCTTCGACGGTCCGATCGCGAATTTCGCCCTGCCGCCCGATGCGCAGGGCGTTTTTCAGGGCGTGATGGGCCTCGCCCTTGTTGAGACCAATCTGGGCACGGCGCTGCATGTCGGCATCAAGCAGCCAATCGACGATGAAGAGCGTGCGCTCGATGCGGCCGATTTCACGCAGGGCAAGTGCCAGCTCGTGCTGGCGTGGATAGGCTGCGAACTTTTTGAGCAACTGACTGGGCGGCATGATGCCCGCTGCCATCGTGGCCACGGCGCGTAGGATATCCGGCCAGTTCTGGATGATCAGGCCCTCTCTAATCTTACCGCCGATCAGACCGCGCAGCTCCTTTGGCGCGGCGGCCGGGTCGAAGAGATACAGCCGTTTCGAGGGGAGGTCCCGTATGCGCGGAATAAACCGGAAGGCCAGCAGCGAGGTGACGGCAAAGACGTGGTCGGTGAAGCCACCGGTGTCGGCATACTGCTCTTTGATCTTTCGGCCCGCTTCGGTCATCAGGAGCCCGTCCAGGATGTAGGGTGCTTCGCTCACGGTGGCGGGAATGTTCTGCGTTGCGAAGGGTCCAAACTGATCGGAGACATGCGTGTAAGCCTTTAGCCCTGGTTCAGATCCGTATTTGGCGTTGATCAAATTCATCGCTTCACCTTGCCTCGCGGCGGGGAAAAATTGTCCGTCGCTGGACGCGGTGACGCCGCCACCCCAGAACTTGGCCATGGGCAGGTTCGCTTGCGCATCGATCACCACTGCGAGCGCCCGGTTGATGGCATCGCTTTCGATGTGCCATCGCGACAGGCGCGAGAGCTGCATGTAATCGTGGGTGTTGGTGGCCTCGGCCATTTTGCTCAGCCCAAGGTTTAACCCCTCGGCCAGCAATACGGTCAGCAGCCCAATGCGATCCGTGCAGGGGGAGCCAGTGCGCACGTTCGTGAAGGCATCCGTGAAGCCGATGTCTTCATCGACCTCCTGCAGCAAATCGGTGACACGCACGGCGGGCAGACGGTCATAGAGATCAAGCACCAGAGCCTCTGCTGCCTCGGGCACGGCTGCGGGCAGCCGGTCAACTTTCAGAACGCCGTTTTCTATGGAACCGCCGGGAATGGCCCCAGACCGCGCTGCCTTGGCCAGCCGGTCAAGCCCATCAGTCAGCCTCGCTTTGCGATCCGCAAGCCAGCTTTCCGGATCGAATGGGACCGTCAATCTTGGCGTTGCCCGTGCGGCCTCAATCGGCACCAGAGCCTGTTTCAGGTCGGCATAGCGCCGTGAATGCGCCAGCCAGATATCACCCGATCGAAACGCTTCGCGGAGATGAGACAGGACGGCCACCTCCCAAAGCCGGTAATCATCGGCCGCCTGAGCGTTCAGGTGGCGGTGCCATTTGGAACCACGCCGTAGAAAGCTTGTGGATTGGGATTTGCTATTCCCATCATCAGCAATGATCTGTGCCGCCTGCTTCAAGGGCAGCGCCACAGCGGCTGCTTGGATATCAAGAGCACGCAGCATACGCGGTGCATATCGCCGGAACCGATGATACCCTTGCACAACATGGACTATAGGGTCAGCGGACATCGTGTTCGTCAGTTCGGCGGCGGTTGCCACAAGGCCTTCAAGTTGAAGCCAGCCACAGGACGCTTCGGTTGCCACATCAAGAGAGGCCTCATCCCCCTTGGCCTCCAGAAGGGCAGCGCCCAAGGTTTTGAAGGAGCGAAGTGTGTCGTGCAGGGCGGATTTTGCATCCGCGATGCGCGTGTCACACAACCTTTTCGCATCCTGCCAGGTCTTACCCACGATCCGGTCATGGGTCTCGACCACCGCATCGGCGATTCCCGCGTGCCATTCCACCGCGCAGACCGTCAAAATGGCAAGGCGCCGATCGCTGGTGATGTCCCTCAGACCGTCCGCAAAGTACCTTTCGCCCTGACGACGCAGGCGTGTAATCCGATGGGGCGGCACTCCTTCCAGAATAACAGGCGACACCCCCAAACCCTGCAAGAATTCCAGACGATCCAGAAGGCGGCTGGCACCCGCTGAGTTTTTCCCCACCTCGAACTGCCGGAGCCAGATGAACCGGCTGACAGTGCCATCAACCATGTCCGTCAACAGATTATCCAACTGGCCCTTCAACCCCTCATCGAGATGAGCCACGATCCGGCCATCTATCCGCCGCTCAGCGGCAACAAGCGCGTCAGCGCAAAGGCGTTCGATGACAGACACACCGGGCAGGACCGTTTGGGTGCGGCGGCATTCCTCGATAAACCTCCGGGCAAGGTCTTCATTTGATCGAGCGGTTTCTGCCTCGCGTTCGAGCCAGCCTTTCAGATCACGCGCGCCACGACCAGCGAACATCTTGTAACCGTATATCGCTCGCAGGGCGTGCAGATGTTGCTGCCGAGTTTGACGCCGCGCTGCATAGGGCAGGATTTCATCACCTGTCAGACCCAGTTGGGCACCGATAAAGCGGATGACCTGCTCTGGGATGACTTCACCGGAAGATAGAAATCGACCAGGATAGCGCAAGGCGCAGAGCTGCAAGGCGAAACCAATCCGGTTTTCCGGCCGACGTCGTTCGTTGATGTGGTCAAGGTCATCGTCGGCCAACGTGTAATGATGCAGGATCGTCACCTCGTCGGTTGGCAGGTCGAGCAGGCTTGTGCGCTGTCGTTCGGTCAAAATGGAGCGTCTTGGCATGGTGCATTGTCCTTGTTAGTCATTAGTTTGTTTAGGACAATTTTGACCTCAACAAAATCAACGCCTTACAAGACCTAAATCCAAGGGGGTTCAATTGGGACAGCGCGCCGCCATCTATGCCCGGGTTTCCACCTCGGATCAGTCCTGCGAACGGCAGGTGGCAGAGTTGACAGCCTTTGCCGAACGCGGTGGCTTTGACGTGATTGGCATCTTTAAAGAAACCGCCTCTGGGACGTCCTCAAACCGGAGCGCCCGTAATCGCATCATCGACCTTGCACAAGCTCGTAAGATTGATGCAGTTCTTGTCACCGAACTGTCCCGCTGGGGCCGCTCGACCCAGGACTTGCTGGACACCCTCAACAGATTGGTAGGCTGGAATGTCTCTGTTGTCGCTATGAGCGGCATGACCTTCGAACTCGCCACGCCCCACGGCCGGATGATGGCTACCATGCTGGCTGGCATTGCCCAGTTCGAGCGTGACTTGCTGAGCGAACGCGTCAAATCCGGCCTCGCCGCCGCCCGCGCGAGGGGTAAGAAATTAGGCCGTCAACCAGGGCAGCGCCCAAAATCCGATAAGCTTGCACCAAAGGTCATTCAAGCCGTGACAGATGGTCGATCATATCGTTGGATTGCACGGGATCTCGGCATCAACAAAAATACCGTCCTCGATATCATGAAACGACATCGCAAAAACCCTTAGGGTGTCATTCTGCCCTCTACCGGAATGGACCCCTCCTACTAAATCTTTCGAGACATTCTCCTTCCCTGGAGGTCTGACCCCCAACATTCCCGCCGCCGACTATGCCGTCGATCCGCGCGCTGTCGCTATCGCCGCTGCGGCCAAAGAACTAAACGACAAGCGTGAGGCTTGGCTGAATCCGCCCGATCTGGTGGACCGGGTGCCAGAGGTGGTGGCGGGCTATCCCGACCGGCTGATCCCAAAGGACGAGGCCGCAGCGGAAGAACTAAAAAAACGGACCCTCACTAACCTCTACAACGCCCGTCCTGCGTGGCTGGCCGGCCTGCACGACCGCCTCGATACGGCTGTCGCAGCGGCCTACGGCTGGGACGCTGAATGGAAGGCCGGGATGGACGACGAAGCGATCCTGGCAAAGCTGTTTGCATTGAACCAGATGCGGGCAGCAGGACAGGGGTTGTAAGAGCCAGCAGAAAGACCGCATCCGCGAAACGAGCCAGATTTATAGTTTCCTGGAGATTGGTCAGCGAAACGAAAAGTATCACCAAATTACATTTCAGCAATATTTGAGAATTCTAGGGGCGAGCAATAATCGCTATGGGGCCTCCTGATTTGTAGAGGTGAGAGTATCTCAGGGCACTCCTTGAACCAGAAACTGGGGTCATCAAATCAAAGTACCCGATAAGTATAAATAATGTCTTTAATGTCAATAAGTTAGATGATTTTTCTGTTGACAGTGGTTGGGCTGACATGTACCCTCAATCGGGTGGATGGCGGGATATGATCCAAAGCCCCCTGTTTAAAAATACCTCTAGAGAGTTTTATCAATCTTATCCCTTCGCCGCCGTCAGGCGGAGCGAAGGGATAAGATTGATGGGTACACAGTATGCATGGTGAACTGTCGTATCCGGATTACCAGTCGCTGAGGAAAGCTTTGCACTACGCCATAGGGCAAGCCCTGCGCAAAACGTCGGGGCCGACAACCGCGACCGTCACCAGCTTGGCTAGGCGACCATACGGCATACACACCCACGACGTGTGATCCGATGAGGATGGTGCATTGTTTTGAAGCGCCACGCGACAACCTGTTGGGGACAGGGATATCGTCGCGTGGCGCAACACTGCTCATACTCGAGACGCTCATAATCGTTGGGACGGACGACTCTGAATATCCCTGTCGTTGACAGCAAAATGTGGAGAAAGTGTGGTGTTACTGCTGATCGCTTATGCTCGTGGCCCAGCGTAAGGCAATCTTACTGAATAATTTCGGGAAGATCTGCGAGGGGCCATGGGCGACCGTGGAAGAGTCAGGGTGGAGTAAACATAAGGTCAAGTCACTCGTGTCGCGAACGCGATAGATTCTTCGGCGCGGGGAGCTTACCCTGCGTCAGGCAGTTCACAAAGACAGGCCGCAAAAGGGGGAATGACATGAAGCATTTGTTACATGCGGCCGTCTTCGGGTTGTCCGCGACGGGAGCGGTGGCGGAGGTCTCCGTCGCGCGGGGTGAATATCTCGTGACTGGGCCGATGGGCTGCGGCAACTGCCACACGCCGCAAGGAGCGGACGGACCTCTCCCTGGCGCGGAACTGTCGGGAATGCTGGTCGACCAGAACCCGGGTTTCACTGCCATCGCTGCCAACATAACACCGGCTGGCGAGGTCGCGGACTGGTCCGACGCTGATCTGGCCAAGGCAATCCGCGAGGGCATCCGGCCCGACGGCAGCGTAATAGGGCCGCCGATGCCGATCGGCCTATACCGCCACATCTCGGACGACGACCTTGGCTCGATCGTGGCCTACTTGCGTACGGTGCCTGCGGTCGAAAACGACCCGGGCAAGAGCGTCTATAAT
The DNA here is from genome assembly GCF_049310965.1 of Loktanella sp. DJP18. Taxonomy (NCBI): domain Bacteria; kingdom Pseudomonadati; phylum Pseudomonadota; class Alphaproteobacteria; order Rhodobacterales; family Roseobacteraceae; genus Loktanella; species Loktanella sp. DJP18. The sequence goes on from NZ_JBMERN010000016.1 coordinate 9,221, forward strand.
ATTCCCCTGCCGCCGGCCTACGGCCCGCCGCTGACCACTGTTTCGGCCCCGGCAGAGGGTGCAACGGTCGAGTGGGGCGGCTACGTCGCGACCATCTCGCATTGCTTCGAATGCCACTCGACCCCCGTCGAGGGCGTCCCGGACCTGGCCGGTCACTATGGCCAGGGCGGGTTAGAGTTTCCCGGCCCATGGGGTGTTTCGGTCGCGCCGAACATCACTGCGGCCGAAGAGGGGATTGGCAAGTATTCCGACGAGGAACTCGCGGCCATCATCCAGCACGGCGTCCGTCCCGCCGGGGAGCGGATGCTTCCACCGATGCCTTATCCCTATTTCGCCAAGATGACGGATCAGGATCTGTCGGCGGTGATCCTCTACCTCCGCTCGGGCCCGACAGCGCCGCCCGCCGAGATGTGAGCTGCAGCCCTTCTGGGGGGCAGGCGAACGGCCCTACTATGACACAGGACTACGGGCATTCACTGGCGTACTTATGAACGCCTCGTCGCGGCAGCGTCACGATAGCATCACTGGATTGCCACGATCTTCTGGCATGTGGAGGATGTGCAAGTCCAAAGGGTGATTATTGCGCCTCAGAGGGCGTGTATCGTTGTAGTTTTCCAGATTTCTACGCAAAGGGAATTTTTCCTGGCGCATAAAAAATCTGGGCCTTCGCGACAGAGACTTACCTTTGTCAAAATCGCCAGTCAGTATCGGGTGTTTAACTCAGATGTAGGCAAAATATTTTCTGCGGAGATTCACTAGAATGCTGGAATATTGGCTAAATGTATTAGTTCCATTAATATGAGGTCATGATCTCTGCGAAGCTGGACTAGTCCTCATGACCTGCAGTCTCTTTAAAATCGGGTCTGTGCGAAATTCGTGATTATTGCACTTGGCTTCCGCAGATATTCAATCTAGGCGGGAACGGATCAAATCCGCGTTAAAATTGAATGTCTTGACCTACCAGAGCTTTGGAAATTATTAAAAACTTGGTGCGCAAGCAAAAGGGCGAGGCTATCTCGTTCCAGTTTTTCCGTTTTTATATTTCCAAAGTCTTCTAAAGATTGAAGCTTTTCTTTAGTATACCCCCGGATTTCTTCTGGGCCAACATATCCCATGGACCAGCTCGAAAATGCTCTGATCTCGGCTGTTCCTTCCAGTATCAAGGCCAAGGCTGTATGACGGGAATCATGAGATATCCGTGCATAACAATCTTCAACAACGGACTTCCCCCCTTCCAAGACCTGGAAGAAGATCAGGTCATGGTACATGAGAACCCCGGTAATATCATCACGCTCATTATTATTCGTGGAAACATCCATAATATTGGTTAGAAAATCTAATTCTAATGGAGCTCGTGATAGACTTACGTAGGCGATGTGGTGAAAATCAGTAATCGTATTAATATTGGATCCTAGTGGGTTAGTCATCCTATCTACTCCATCTAAACGTCAGTATTCCCCAAGTAGAACCGGCTCCTACTTGGGGAATACTGACGTTTTTGGCTCGATCACACCCTGTGACAGACGAGATTTAAACGTCTATTCAATGCGGTTGGTTCCACCTAGGCCCACCGAAGAAGCCGCGTTAGGACAAAGGTGCACTGCGTGAAACTGCTGGGCCCGCGGCTGATGGCGCGCGACTTTGACCGCCAAGTCGCCGAGGTTCAGGTGCGCGTTGCAATCCTGAATGGCTACACCGCCCTTGGCATCCCCGTCACGACAGCCGTGGGATAAATCCGTATCGGGAAAGGGGAGAACCGTTCGTCAGCTGGGATACGCAAACAGAGTCGGCAACGCGCGCCACACTGTGGCCTGGGAGACACAAAAGTGTTTCTCTCGCAATTGTCACAATTTCGGCATCACAATGAACGTTTTTCTCCACACCATCCGTGCAACAGCCGTCACTGAACATAAAGTTCTCCCGGTGACGATATGTCGTTGTGAGCGCCTGCCGATGCCACGACTGCTTTGAGCAGTCTGGAATTCAGAACTTATAAAATAAAGGTTTCCGGAACATGCATGTGCGAGTTAAATATCTTCGCTCTTCCCTGCTTTGCACTCTGTTGAGCAGTGTGGCCTTGCCTGTTGTCGCGCAAGACATGCTTGAACTTGGCGATTTCGCCGGAGACTATTCCTATGCCATTGGCATTAGCGGTGATGGCACCGCGGTCATTGGCCAGACACATGTCACCGCCAGTATCGGCGACCAGACACATACCAGTTATCAGGCCTTTCGGTGGACTTCTGATGGCACTCAGCTTCTGGGCTCCCTCAAATCGGATGGGACCGGGTATTCTAATGCGAACGCTGTCAGCGCAGATGGGGCTGTGGTCGCAGGCTCTGCTCAAACTGATGGCCTTGATCATCAGGCGTTTCGCTGGACAGATGACGGTGGCATGGTTTCGCTTGGAACGTTGCGGGCCGATCAGACTGGATATTCCCACGCTCAGGACATGAGCGCGGACGGCACTGTGGTCGTCGGCCATGCATACACGGACAGCAATTCTCAGCAGGCGTTTCGCTGGACATCGGATGGCATGAAAAGCCTGGGAACATTGCGGAGCGATGGACAGGGGTATTCCTCAGCTTATGCCGTGAATGCAGACGGTACAGTCGTCGTCGGTCAATCCGAATATCAGAACGACCAAAATCATGGAAACCAACAAGCATTCCGCTGGACTCAGGATGGAATGATAGGCCTTGGGACGCTGCAGTCCGATGGCAGCGGCTACTCCCATGCCACTGCCGTCAGTGCCGACGGTTCCGTTGTCGCCGGACAGGCCAGTACCGACACAGGCTCGTACCAGGCATTCCGCTGGACAGCTGCGGGGATGCAGGGGCTTGGCTCGCTGCGTAGCGATGGGACCGGCTATTCTCACGCACAAGATCTGAGCGCGGATGGCTCCACGGTCGTGGGAAACGCGCAAAATGGCGACGACACCGATATTGGCTTCATGTTTCATTCGCAACGCGCGTTCCGCTGGACGCAGAGCGACGGGATGGTAGATCTGGGCACGTTGCGGACTGACGGCTCGGGCTATTCACAAGCGACAGCTGTTAATGGGGACGGCTCGGTTGTTGTGGGTAGCAGCGATGTCGCGATGGGAGATGCTGATGCGCCTCAGATTTATCATCAAGCGTTTCGTTGGACAGCCGATGGCATGGTCGGGCTCGGAACGCTAAAGGCTGACGGTACCGGGTACTCATACGCTTATGATGTCAGTGATGACGGAACGATCGTTGTTGGACAGGCAGAATCAGATCTGGGAATGTACCGGGCGTTTATTTACCGTGCCAAGACTGCGGATCCAACACCCGTTGAGCCTGATCCAGTCGAGCCCGCACCGGTTGAGCCGACGCCTGTCGACCCGTCCCCCGTTCCGCCCGCACCGGTTGAGCCGACACCTGTCACCCCCGTGTCAGTTGACCCGACTCCCGTCACCCCTACACCGGTTGTACCAACCCCGGTCATTCCAACTCCGACCTCGCCTGGGACAATGCTGGACTTGGTGAACACCCAAGCAGCCATCATTCAAAACGCCAGCGCCCAAGCGCGGGTCACGCAGACCAGAAATACAGCTCTGGTTGAATTGATGGGCCGTGAGCTTGAATTATCCCCGATGATCCAACCAAATACGCGCGCACAGATTTCAACGAAAGGAAGCGGGGATCTGTCTTCACCCTACCCGGTGGCGCTCAGGCTCGACGCCACCCTGCGGCAGGGCGGCGATGTCGATGATATGGGAATCGCTGGTGTAACCGCAGCCGTCGGCATTACACCCAAACTGACCTTCGGAGGCTTTCTGTACCAGGGCTCCACATCGGACGGTGACGTTCTGTCGGTCGGCACATCCCTTCGCTCTCGAGAAACCAGCGGGACTGGCCTGACCTGGCGTGCGGCGCTTGGGTACGCGCGTGGAGATATTTCCTTCGACCGTGATGATCAGTTGAGCAATACAGAAAGCGCTCGTGGGGACACGACCATCACCAATCTCGCCGCCAGCGCAGAGATTGGCTACGGAATTGCGGACGGACCTTATGTGCTCACACCGTTCCTGCGCCTGTCTCATGCCACAACGACCCGCAATGGTTACACCGAAGCAGGAACGGCAGATTTTCCCGTGACCTACGAAAGCTACGAGGCGACCGCGACGACACTGACCCTGGGGGCAGATGGTCGACGGGACATCTCCAGTAACTCAAGTATCCGGTTCAGCGCTGGTGTGGAACTCGATCTCGCACGCAGTAACGACCCGATCGAAGGCACCAGCGAAGTGCCTGGTCTGGAGAATATCAGTGTCAGCGCGCCATCAGTGGAAAACGGAATCCGGCCTTATGTGTCACTGGGCTTCATGCATGCTCTGAACAGCGGCAGCATGGTGACTCTGGATGTCGGCACCCAAACCTCGGCCTACAGTGAAGACCCCAGACATTTCATCGCTGTGGGATATCAGATCAAATTCTAGCGGGTTGCGTTCAATCAATTTCATAGCCAGCGGCCTTGGGGACAAACCGGTCACGCTCTACCAATCTGTCGACCCAAACGGCAATCAGCGCGATTATGGGAAACGGGTTCTCAACGCTTAGACTAGGATTCTGCACTCTCCGGCATCAGACCCCTAGAATGCTGGAATATTGGCTAAATGTATGGATCGTATTTTACAGCCTTAAAACCGTATGGTCACTTCCATCAGCAAAACCTTCGACCTATTGGGCCAGCATCCACGCGCCGTTCGGCCAAAACGCGTGGAAGGCAAAGGCAAACATGACATCATGGACGATATCATTGCCCGCCGCGTCGCGGACCCGCACGTTGCCCACCTCTTTGCCAGCCCCAAGGTCAGATGCGTCAAGAGCTGATGCCTGGCCTGCGGTCCAACTCAAGGTGACGCCGGCTTCACTGATCTCACCTTCGTCAGCCAGTCGGGTCAACGGCCACGCCCGTTCGCCCACGCGCACGACCCGGACCAGCGGCGGAATATCGTGCGGCGGCATCTCGCCGTTGAACAGGAATGGGCGGGATGAGCTATCGTAATCGGTATAAGCATTCGCACCGTAATTCCGCGAAAAGCCTTGCGGTTGATCCATCACCAGACCGTCAGGATTGCGGGTCGCGAAGCTTGCCCAGCCTTCAAGCCAACCGGGCAACATTGTCAGTTCTGTCCCGTTAAGGTCGCCTACGATCGCCTCGCCGGTCGCCTGTTGCCACCAGCTTTCGGTTTCACGATCAAACATCACCATATCGGAATTGCGCAGCTTGCCAGACACACCAAAGGTCAAGGTGCCCGCCGCTGTTCTGCGGTCGAACACGACACCGGAATTACACAAAGGGCAGAACGTCACGGCCACAGGTATGCCGCCGACGTCATCGTTCACAATCTCATGCCACATAAGGTAGCGAACGGGGTACGCCCGCGCAGCGCTGCCCGCAGGTTCGTACACCATCACCGCCTCGCGTGGTGAGAGCCGATCCTCTTCAGTCACAGGTATAAGCGTTGGCCCATTGATAGCGGGAATTCCATCCCTTGGCGGACCGCCGGACAGGATTTCAGTCCAGTTTTCCACGCTCGATCGCGTGAAATCAGTGTTTGGCCACTCATTGGCCCACACGTCGGGACTGGCTAACACGGTGGACCCGCCAATGGCGAACACAACAATGAAGGCGGTCTGGCGTAGCGAGGCAAACATCGTATGTGCTCCTCTTCGGATCGTTATTTGTTCATCCTGCACATCTCGGGGAACTTGACGACCCACCTCTTCTCTATGTGATGGTGCGCAATTCACATCGTTATGAAACCGCTTTCACGCGACGGCTGCGTCTATTGCTATTATGCGACGCTTCCCTACCCACCCATTCAAGCTAGTACATCGTGTTGCACATAGCGGACGCCCAAGTTGGCGCTGGCAGCAGCAAAATGAATCCGATTGTGCCGTTCGCCACGCCTAAAAGCGTAACGCCAGCATAACACGATGGCGTGACACGGGGGCATATTGTCGGCGGGCGCTGGACTGTGGATGTTATGTTTTTCCTACCGGTCCCTTTCGGGTCGGACACTAAGGAGAGGATACCATGAGCCGTTTTCTAGAATGTGCTTTCATCGCGACACTGGCCGCAACACCATTGGCAGCCCAAGATACAGCACCCTTCGGCGGGGACGCCGATACCGCATATGCAGCAGACCTGTGGCGGATGATGCTCGATGCGAACCTGGCGGGCGAGGATGCCATTGGCGCATTTCCCTACCCTGGCACGGACCCGCACGGCATGATGCTGGAAACGTTCTATACGCGCGCGACGGTTGGTGACCACGACGGCGCACTGATTGTCAAACGCAACTATGGCCCGGAGGGCGTGACCACCGACGAGGTAATCGGCGATCCTGCTGGTCATCTAGGGGCCATAACAATCATGTTCCAGCGTGAAAACGATTACGATCCTGACACAGGCAACTGGTTCTATGCCAAATATCTCCCAGACGGAACGCTGGACCAAAATCCGGCCGGCATGCCGTTGGCCGGTCTGGTGGGAAAGGGTGCCGAAGCCGGTTGCATTGCGTGTCACCAAAATGCGGGTGGAGACGACTACTTGTTCACCACTGACGCCAACCTGACTGGCAATTAGCCCCGGCCAACCAGTTCGACGGTTTGGGTAGCAGACGGGTCGAGTACGCTAAAGTTGCCCGTAAGCCGAAACCGTCGGACCGCTTCGTGCTGCCGGAGGCATCCTCCGGCATTTCTTCAAATTTTGACGTCTCATGTCATCGTGATGGGTGTGGATGGCTCCGCCCGTTGCGGACCGTTCTAACGTTGACCAACGACTGCGCACTACCTGCTGATGACTCCGCCCCAAGTTGGACCGTAGATTGAGCATTGGAGAGTGACGTCCCAAGGTCGCCCCGAAGGGCACATTCTTTTTCATCTACACCCCCTGCCGTGGTTTTTCCCCGGCCCTGAACGTATGCGGGGGGCAGCGCAGCGGTTCGCTCGGGTTATAGCCAAAAGATCACGGTTGCAGCGAGAGCGATGGCAGATCCAAATGTCGCTGGACAGCCTTAACTGCGAAGAAGCAGGTCCGTGCGAAATTCTCGAATTATGCACGACATTTCAGTGTCCATGTTTTCAATAGCTTGCCGCGTGCAAAACTCATGTGCATAAGTAGTGGCGGGATACGTCGCCGGATACGGCCGTCCAGATCGACGAGATTACCCACGCTTTGCGCACAGCGAGGAAGCGTCAGGAGGCCCACCATGATCATTGGATATGCACGCGTCAGCACCGACGCCCAAGTATTAGACGCGCAGATGGAAGCCCTGCATGGCGCAGGTGCCGAACGCACCTTCCATGAAAAGATATCAGGCGCTCGCCGTGACCGACCAGAACTGCGTCATCTGCTGGATCGTCTGAACCAAGGCGACGTGCTGCTTGTCACCCGGCTGGACCGGCTCGCCCGATCGACAAGGGACCTACTCGACATCCTAGCAGAGATCGGTGAGCGGGGTGCCACCTTCCGCTCTCTTGGTGATACCTGGGCTGACACAACCACGGCGCATGGCCGGCTGATGCTGACTGTGTTGGGCGGCTTGGCAGAGTTTGAACGAGAGCTGATCCGGGTGCGTACTGGGGAGGGCCGTGAACGTGCTCGAACCAGAGGGGTCCGCATGGGCCGCAAACCCAAACTCACTCCGCACCAGCAGCGAGAGGCACTGGATCGTAAGTCCGCAGGGGAACCCGTGACTGAGATCGCACGCAGCTACAACGTCAGTCATTCGATGATTTCACGGCTCAAATAAGTTTTAGGATATCTCTAGGCAGAAATAGGGGTTGTATTTGTTTTTATGGTTTAGGATCGGAGTCTACCTGAAATGACCCCAAAATCCCCCGATTGGTCAAGTACCAAAATAATTTCAGTTACGAGTGAGGATCTTAAATATAATTTAGTTTGAAAAGTTGAATTCTATTGCGGCTTCTCAAATCCGTGGTTGGCATTAGGGTAACCTTAGGTCGTGATTAACATGCCCAAGCATATGGGTAAGAAGATTAAAGTCTACCAATATATTCCGCTGCTCGATGATCGGAACGTCAACGATCAGGGTATCGATGCTGCTGGTGCCACCATGGCTGATGGTAACCTCTACGGCTCCAGCCGTGACATCGGCAAGATCACCTCGCGTCTGCCCAACCTGGGCGAGTCCGGTGGTCGTGTGAACCGCGTTGGTTTCACCCGGATCGAGCGTGAAGGCTCCATTGCGAACTTCGGTATCTTCGCCGAATTCACACAGGATTCCTTCGACTTCGATACCGACTCTGACCTCTATGGCCACCTGAGCCGGGAAATGGTCCAGGGTGCGACCCAGCTGACCGAAGCTGTGCTGCAGAAGGACATTCTGGCTGCTGCCGGTGTGATCGTCTACGCCGGTGCTGCGACGTCCAACGCCACTGTGACCGCTGAAGGCGGCACGCCGTCGATCGTCGACTACGACGATCTGCAGCGTCTGCACACGACCCTGAACGACAACCGCACGCCGATGCAGACGAAAGTCATCACTGGTAGCCGGATGATCGACACCAAAGTCGTGATGGGCGGCCGGATGATGTACATCGGCTCGGAGCTCGAGAGCACCGTGAAGTCGCTGACCGATCCCTTCGGCAACAAGGCGTTCATCCCGATCAGCCAGTATGCAGATGCCGGCACGATCATGAACGGCGAGATCGGCACGGTCGATCAGTTCCGCATTATCTCTGTTCCCGAGATGCTGCACTGGGCTGGTGCCGGCGCTGCTGTCACCACCAACCCCGGCTACCGGGCCACGTCTGGTAAATACGACGTCTTCCCGATGCTGGTCATTGGCGATGAGAGCTTCACCTCGATCGGTTTCCAAACCGACGGCAAGACCACGAAGTTCAAAATCATCACCAAGATGCCGGGTGAGGGCGTTGCAGACCGCAACGATCCCTACGGCAAGAAGGGCTTCAGCTCGATCCAGTGGTGGTACGGCTTCCTGGGGATGCGTCCCGAGCGCCTGGCCGTCATCAAGACCGTCGCTCGCATGTAAGCGACACTCGAGGGAGAGGGGCTCAGGCCCCTCTCTTTCCTTGGTCGATAGATCAATACATTCCCCCAATATTCCCCACATATAGTGAGTAGGAAAACCGATGAGCGAAGATAAGAGCACAGACGAAACGCAGACTGAAGGGTAGATCCCCGGTAATCCCCCCGAAAGTAATGCTTGGCCAGCCATCACTACCAAGAATACCATTTCCGAAACGCATTAGCAGAAGGTTGTAACATGAAATATCTCCCTATCGCAGTTACATGTCTCGGCCTTGTTTTTGGTAGCGAGTCGCAAGCCGCAGATTTTGCCATCGGTGTGGACGCTTACAATTCGGGGGACTACGAACTGCATTCGCGGAATGGCAGCCCCTGGCTGAGCAGGGCGACGCTAATGCCCAGTACAACCTTGGGCTTATGTATTACAACGGCAATGGTGTTCCAGCAAATACCCTGGAGGGGGGTGTCCGCAAAGCGTGTTGGTCAGTTATGCGGATACTCAAGCAGCCGAGAGTCTACCCGATTTTTTGCAAGAAATTGTTGATTGATGCCGGGCGGTCGGACAAGGTTGCATCGCCCCCCATTGCGCGGCTACCTACTTCTTCAGGAGACACATTGAACATTATAAGCTCCCAGTATCTCGCCGTTGCCGCCCTTGCCCTTGCTGGACATTCTCCAGCATCGGCGGCCGACATCCAGATCACGCTGGGAGACGCTGGGGCACCGTCCATCATCGATATTAACGGGCCAATCGAACGCGGGGACGCCGAGCGATTCTATGATCTCTCGCAGCGCGCCGAAAAGGCCTTCGTCTTTCTCCAGTCGCCAGGCGGACTCGTGGAAGAAGGTTTGTCGATTGCCTCAGAAATCGGGTTGCGCGGATTTACCACGATCGTTGCGCCGGACACCGAATGCTACTCTGTTTGCGCCATAATTTGGGTTAGCGGTGGCAACAGGATTATGGACAGCACTTCAACGATAGGAGTACACGCAGCCTACCGTAATGAAGCGATGGAAGACGGGACGTCTTTATCATCTGAGTCTGGCGTCGCCAATGCCGACATTGGCTCCTTCCTCACATATGTCGGCTTGTCGAGGGAGGCGATACGTTATTTCACGACGGCCGGACCAAACCATTTTCTGCCTGTAACGCCAGGCATCGCGCAGCGCCTGGACATCGAAACCGCAGTCACCGAAGGCGGTCAGATACAAATGTCGGAAGAGCGGCCGACCCCTCGTCGACTGACCTGGCAGTCGGCTAACTATATGGGGCTAAGCGGCGACTGCGTCCCGTTCCTCGGTCTTGATTCCGCGTTTCTCCAAGAGCAAGGCGTCCAGAGACTCAGGCTCGGCCATGAACTCTTCGGTGGAGAACTTTTTGCCAGCCTCGTTCCGGAAATAAGCAGCCAGCTCAATTCGAAGAAAGCAAGCATGGCGCTGAAAGATTGGTGCACCATTGCCGCAATGGACTTGCACGACGAGGGGCTGTCGATCGGTATCAGCGGGCCAGCGTATGATTGTGCCAAGGCAGTGACCAGCACCGAGCGTGCGATCTGCGCAAGCTTCGATCTGTGGCTGGAAGACCGGGCATTGGGCTTCATGTATTCTGTTCTTCTTAATGTGAGCACCGGCGATGAGCGCACCGCACTTACTCAAAAGCAGCGTAACTGGATCAGCCAGCGAGACCGTTGCGGCAGTGATGTCGACTGCATTTTGGACCGCTACACAGCGTGGTCTCTGGATCTAAGCCTCGTTGCAGAGAGCGCTAACTGAACGCATGTACGGCACTGGCAGAGGTGTTAATCAAGACATTACAGAGGCTGTGCGCTGGTACCGGCTTGCAGCTGAACAGGGTGAGCCCGCTGCACAATCCAACCTTGGTGTCATGTATAGCACTGGAGAGGGTGTTCCGGAAAATGATGCAGAAGCTGTGCGTTGGTACCGGCTCGCAGCGGAGAAGGGTTACAGTATCGCCCAAGGTAACCTTGGAGCAATGTATGCCACCGGAGAAGGTGTTCCAGCAGACGATACAACGGCCCACATGTGGATGAACATTGCAGGCGCAAATGGATTGGAAGCGGCGCGTAAAGACCGCGAAAAACTGGAACAGAGGATGACGCGCGACGAGATTTCGCAGGCTCAAGATGCGGCTCGAACCTGCATGTCGTCGGGCTACACCGACTGTCGATAGGCCCTAAACCAGACCACCCGATTCAACCTGTGGTCGTCGTCAGATGGATAACGGGTTTTATGTCATGTAGATTTGCGTAGAAATGATCGCGCCAAGGTTGTGTGGGTGGAGGTGTCATAGACATTGCGCCTGAAGCCCTGCACGCTGACTAAGCACCATGGGCTGGTGGTGATTATTTAGCCCATCAATCAATAGGAAAAACATGAAATCTCTCTCCTGTGCCGCTGTCATTATAGGAATGACGCTCTCTGGCTGTGTTAGCCCTCCACAGCCCATGTCTAATTCTGAGATATTGCAAACTAGTATAATAGTTTTTAAAACTGATAAGTGCGTGCAGAAAGGTCACTTCACTGAATTGACTGCTGTAGCTATGTACAAGAACGAAGCTCAACAAAGGCTTAATCTTGAACCAAACCAAGACGTTGTAAACAAAATTCGCAAACTTTTCAGCGAAGTACCTCAAAACGATGAGCTTCCTTCTCTAGAGAATTGTCGATCGCTTGAACTTGATGCTGTTAATTATGCGAACTTGTTAGCTCAGGCTGAAAGGCAGCGAGAGCAGTCAAAAGTAGCCCAGTATGAACGTCGTCAGCCCCGTTACGCGAACTGCATTACAACATTAGGAAACACCAGTTGCGTCACATACTAGATGGATAAAGCAGTTAGAGGTGCAAAGAATAAAGCAGATCGATGATCCACTATTTGACCCCGGCACAACCTATGTTGAAGTAGAGTGCTGGGCTTGCGGCCACCGTGTTGACATGACACCGGACAAGCTGCCCACTGGCATTAGCAAGGCTGACTTTGAACGCAGGGCTGTCTGCAAATGCGGAACAGGCTGGCCGAGGGTGACGCGATATCCAAAGCCCGGGCCAAAAGGTCACTGGTAGCCGTTTCCGCAAAAACCACTCACCCCAGATTTGGGGGCAGCTACCATATTGTCGAACGGATAACGGCGCTGTCTTCTCGATGGGAAACACGTTCAAATCAGGAAACAACGCCTGATTTAGCAGGCAAGGCCCCCTGCCCTCCGAAGGCAGGTGTCTATCCGAACGGCCACCACTTGCGCCGCCTGCCTCGCTCTACCCGCTGCACGTGATCGACCCACCGGTCGCGTTCACCTTTGATCTGGGCGATCTGATCATCAAAGCCTTTGCGGATATCTGCGATCTGCTGATCCTTGTCGGCCAGCCGTGCATCACGCTCTTGCTCAAGGTCGGATATGCGCTGATCTTTTGCCTTAACTTCGGTCTCCAACACCGCAATGCGCATCGCTTTTTCGTCGAACTGATGCGCCGCTTCACTGTCAGGTTTATCAGCATTATCACTGATAATATCACTTATATTATCAGTGCGGTCTGCCATCCATTTTGACAGATTGTCGGCACTGATCTGCCATCGGTTCCTGTTATCCCGAAGTGCCACGAGTGTCTTGTCATTTATGGCGTTCATGATGGTTCCGCGCGAGACAGAGGCTTTGTCGGCGGCCTGCTGCGGTGTCAGCGTTGTCAGTGTCATGTCAGTGCCAATGTCAGTGAGATTGTCGCAATGTTATCAGTCGCGTCCGAGGTGATTGTCAGTCACTGCCGGTGGCAGGCAGATCCGCTTCCATGCCCGGAAAAGACGGTTGCGATGTTGGTGGCAAGCCTGCGCCTGCGGGGATTTGAAGCTCGCCGATGCGGGGCAGGTGGTGCAAGGCATTCTTGTCCTTATCCAACTCGCCAGCGGCCTGTTCGTCCTCTGCAAGCAGAACTTCGGCTTGCAGTCGGGCATAGCGCAGGCGGTCACGTCCTTCGGCCCATGCTACCCGGCTGTTCAGCACGTAGGCGTTTACCGTGCCATTCGCGCCGATCTGCTGAACCTCGATCCAGTTGCCATCTGCCAAGGTGCTCATGGCCCGCTTTACCGTCGATGGCGATGATCCCATGAGACGTGCCAGAACCTTATGACTGGCGACGACCGCGTTCCCGTCTCCGACATTGGCGACCAGCAGGTGCAGCAGTGCGGATGCGGCTGGATGCTTCACCCCCAGTCGTGCCCACGCCTCATGAGCGCTTCGATCGGTTTGCACAAAATGTCCGCGGCGGCTCTTACTTGGCAAGATCGGCTTTTCTGATCCTGACCCTAGCTCACCCATGACCTACCCCTAGTTCATCCGTGGTCGATTTTCGTTCACCACAGTTCAAAAACTTATCGGCCCTGCTGAATTGTGTGTCAATCAGGGCCGCCATAAATTATCCACAGGTGCTCAATTTTTGATCAGACCTAGGTCATAGCTATGACCTACCCCTAGTTCACAGCTATGACCTACCCCCCCCCCGTAAGGTGTTGAAAACGTTATCTGTAAAAATTGCCCCTTCTTATGATCTACAGGGAAGAACCGGGACGGGCCGTGTCGGGCGAAGCAGCTCTTATATAGCAAGCGCCGACCGGCACGGACTGGCCCGGTTTGACCTGTCAGCTACATTCCAAATCGAACTACCGTCAGGGTAGGGCAATTCATACCAGTTTAGCGCAACGCTGGATGGGGTGGATCACGCAAGGCGGGGAAGGTGTTGCTGCACCCCTTGTGCAACTTGCCCACGTTGCACAAGTATCCTATAAGATACGCATGACGCAGATTCGCCAGACCGAACACTTCACCAAGTGGCTTCGCAAGATGAAGGATTTCAGCGCCCGTGCCGTGATCGTTCGCCGCATTGAGCGGCTTGCAAAGGGCAATCCGGGTGATGTGAAGCATGTAGGTGGCAAAGTCAGCGAACTGCGCGTTGATACGGGTCCGGGCTACCGGGTCTACTTCACCGAAGTGGATGGCGCTGTCGTCATCCTTCTGATCGGCGGCGATAAATCGAGCCAGAAGCGAGACATCGCTGCGGCTCAAGAGCTTGTAAAGGATATCTGATATGGCACTCGTTACGACCACCTTCGACGCCGCTGAGTATCTGGACACACCAGAAGCAATTGCGGCCTACATTGCCGATGCTGTCTCCGACGCTGATCCCGACGCCCTGCTTGAGGCCATCGGAACAGTTGCCCGCGCACGCGGCATGGCATCCATTGCGGCAGATACCGGCCTTGGTCGGGAAAGCCTCTATAAGTCCTTCCGTGATGGTGGCGACCCGAAGTTCAGCACAATGACGAAGGTACTGGGTTCGCTGGGCGTGAAGATCACGGTCCAAGCCGCTTAACTAATCCGCTCAATCAGCTGAACACCACGTCGAACAACGCCGCGCTAATAAGCTGCTGAGAGACAGGTGGTAGCCGTTTAACATCATTGTCTTGATGCGCGTCACGCCGTTCGATCCAGCCGTTCAGAAAGGCGTTGTCCATTGCTCTGATGATGGCGACATCCGCCGTGCGCGGTGGCACCTGCATCAAATGGCACCATGCTTCGACAGCACACTGGCATCCTGCGGACGTAGACGACAAAGTGCGTTTTGATGATAGCGATGTAGCAGGATATGTGACGTGTATTACAAATTCGTCTTGGCAGGAAACGAACGCCGTAACGCACGGCATAGCGCCCTGTGAAGCCGCACGATTTCATCGCAAAGTGGCGTGGTGTGGAGCAGAAGGAACGTTCCGCCTCGCAGTCGCATTTCAATGACATTTGCGTCCTGCTGGACATCCCTGATCCCATCTCTGCCGACCCCAAGGGCGAGTGGTTCGCGTTCGAGAAAGGGGCCAGCAAGACGGCGGGCGGCGAAGGCTGGGCCGATGTGTGGCGGCAGGGATGCTTCGCCTGGGAATACAAAGGGCCGAAGAAAGACCTTGATCGCGCCTTCACCCAGCTTCAGCAATACGCCGTCGCCTTGGAAAACCCGCCGCTGCTGATCGTGTCGGACATGTCGCGTTTTCGCATCCACACCAACTGGACCAACACCGTCCAGAAGGTCCACACGTTCGGCCTGGAGGATCTGGCTGATGGTGCGACCCGCGATTTGCTCCGGCAGGCTTTTCTGGAACCAGAGCTGCTGCGCCCGCAAAAGACTCGCCAGCTTCTGACCGAACAAGCGGCGGCAAAGTTCGCCGCCTTGGCGCAACGCCTGCGCGAACGCGGCCACGCCGCCGCAACGGTAGCGCATTTCGTGAACCGGCTGGTGTTTTGCATGTTCGCAGAGGACGTGGGCCTGCTACCGAACCATATGTTCCGTCGGATGCTGGAACACTGCCAGTCGCAGCCTAATGACTTTGCGGATCACGCCCGCATCCTGTTCGGTGCCATGCGGTCGGGCGGCATGGTCGGCTTTGAACGGGTGTCGTGGTTCAACGGCGGTCTGTTCGATGACGACACTGCCTTGGCGCTGGACCGCACGGACGTATCCGACCTGCTGGAAGCCGCGCGTCTGGACTGGTCCGACATTGACCCGTCGATCCTTGGCACCCTGTTCGAGCGCGGCCTCGACCCCGCCAAGCGGTCCCAGCTTGGGGCGCATTACACCGACCGCGACAAGATCATGCAGATCGTGACCCCCGTTGTGATCGATCCGCTGCTGGCCGAATGGGCCGAGGCCCGCACCCGGATCGAAGGGCTGATCGCCGCGGCCCCGCAGCAGACTGCACAGAAGCTGTTGCGGGGCAAAGACCTTGCCGCCCGCAGCAAGGCGCTGAAAGAGGCCGAGGGCCTTCACAGAGCGTTTCTGGAGCGTCTGGCGGTCTACCGCGTCCTGGACCCGGCCTGTGGGTCTGGAAACTTCCTCTACCTCGCCCTGCTGGCGATCAAGGACATCGAGCACCGCGTGAACCTAGAGGGCGAGGCATTGGGCCTGACGCGCGGTTTCCCCCGTATCGGCCCCGAATGCGTCTTGGGGATCGAGATCAATCCCTTTGCCGCCGAACTGGCGCGGGTGTCGGTCTGGATCGGTGAAATCCAGTGGATGCGCCGCAACGGGTTCGAGGCGGCGCAGAACCCCATCCTGCGGTCCCTGACAAACATTGAGTGCCGGGACGCGGTGTTGGCGGACGACGGCACCCGCGCTGCGTGGCCTGCGGCGGATGCGATCATCGGCAATCCGCCGTTTCTGGGCAACAAGCGCATGATCGGTGAAATGGGTGAGGATTATGTGACCCGCCTGCGTCGCGCGTGGCCCGATGTGCCGGGTGGGGTTGATCTGGTCGCCTATTGGGTCGCTGGGGCATGGCAGGGCATGAAAGCGGGCCAGTATGGCCGCGCAGGGCTTGTCACAACAAATTCGATCCGGGGCGGTGCCAACCGTGAGGTTTTGAAGCCGATTGTCGATGAAGGCCGTATTTTTAAGGCATGGGCTGACGAGCCGTGGACCGTTGATGGTGCAACGGTACGCGTGTCGATGACATGTTTCGACAGCAAGACAGGCGGCGGTATGCTGAACGGACAGGTAGTAGATCGGATTGCGTCAGACTTAACCGGCGGAGGGGTGGACCTAACAACGGCGCTGCGGCTGCTTGTGAACAAGGGAGTGGCGTTCCAAGGCCCGGTCAAAGTCGGCGCTTTTGATGTTGATGGCTCGATTGCAAGAACTTGGCTGACGCGACCGACTAATCCAAACGGAAAAACAAATGTTGAGGTGATGCAACCGCTTCTGAATGGGAGCGACATCGTTCGCCGACCATCCGACCGATGGATTATTAACTTTGGCGACAGGTTAGAGGCGGATGCCTCTTTATATGAGGCACCGTTCGAGCACATTGTTGGTGTGGTAAAGCCAGACCGAATGAAGAACCGCGATCCACAACGACGTGAAAAATGGTGGCGACTTGGCAGGTCGGGCGCTGATCTGTTTGATGCTACCGCGCAGATAGGCCGATCTATAATGACGCCACGAGTTGCGAAGCACCGCCTATTTGTATGGGGTCATCCCCGGACCTGTCCTGATGCGCGTGTCGCATTAATTGCCCGCGACGACGACACTACCTTTGGCATCCTACACTCGCGAATTCATGAGGTTTGGTCACTTGCGACAGGCGGGTGGCATGGTGTCGGAAACGATCCGCAATACACTCCTAGGGGTAGATTCCGGTAGGGGGCAGGATGACACCCTAAGGCCCTTGGGCACTGTTTTTCGCCGCCTGTATTTGCCTGTTGAGCGCGGTGTGAGCCCGCCCAGGGCGTCACACTGGACGGATGCCTGCAACAGCCTGCGAAGTTGGCAAGATATAGGGGGTGATTACTTCACATGACAGTACGGGGCAGGATTGTCTCACAAGGCGGCCACGGTGCGCTTTGTCCACCTGTATTCGCCTGTGAGGAGGATGTGGGCCCATCCGAGAGGCGAGATGTGCCCCAGAAGCTCGTCAGAGTCATCGAGTCCGACGCGTTTTCGTGCCGCCACTGCCTGCCCGAGGCGTTTGGTGTTCCAGTAGATGATTATGGCCGCCAGCAGGTTTAGCCCTGCCATACGGTAGTGTTGACCTTCGACGGTCCGATCGCGAATTTCGCCCTGCCGCCCGATGCGCAGGGCGTTTTTCAGGGCGTGATGGGCCTCGCCCTTGTTGAGACCAATCTGGGCACGGCGCTGCATGTCGGCATCAAGCAGCCAATCGACGATGAAGAGCGTGCGCTCGATGCGGCCGATTTCACGCAGGGCAAGTGCCAGCTCGTGCTGGCGTGGATAGGCTGCGAACTTTTTGAGCAACTGACTGGGCGGCATGATGCCCGCTGCCATCGTGGCCACGGCGCGTAGGATATCCGGCCAGTTCTGGATGATCAGGCCCTCTCTAATCTTACCGCCGATCAGACCGCGCAGCTCCTTTGGCGCGGCGGCCGGGTCGAAGAGATACAGCCGTTTCGAGGGGAGGTCCCGTATGCGCGGAATAAACCGGAAGGCCAGCAGCGAGGTGACGGCAAAGACGTGGTCGGTGAAGCCACCGGTGTCGGCATACTGCTCTTTGATCTTTCGGCCCGCTTCGGTCATCAGGAGCCCGTCCAGGATGTAGGGTGCTTCGCTCACGGTGGCGGGAATGTTCTGCGTTGCGAAGGGTCCAAACTGATCGGAGACATGCGTGTAAGCCTTTAGCCCTGGTTCAGATCCGTATTTGGCGTTGATCAAATTCATCGCTTCACCTTGCCTCGCGGCGGGGAAAAATTGTCCGTCGCTGGACGCGGTGACGCCGCCACCCCAGAACTTGGCCATGGGCAGGTTCGCTTGCGCATCGATCACCACTGCGAGCGCCCGGTTGATGGCATCGCTTTCGATGTGCCATCGCGACAGGCGCGAGAGCTGCATGTAATCGTGGGTGTTGGTGGCCTCGGCCATTTTGCTCAGCCCAAGGTTTAACCCCTCGGCCAGCAATACGGTCAGCAGCCCAATGCGATCCGTGCAGGGGGAGCCAGTGCGCACGTTCGTGAAGGCATCCGTGAAGCCGATGTCTTCATCGACCTCCTGCAGCAAATCGGTGACACGCACGGCGGGCAGACGGTCATAGAGATCAAGCACCAGAGCCTCTGCTGCCTCGGGCACGGCTGCGGGCAGCCGGTCAACTTTCAGAACGCCGTTTTCTATGGAACCGCCGGGAATGGCCCCAGACCGCGCTGCCTTGGCCAGCCGGTCAAGCCCATCAGTCAGCCTCGCTTTGCGATCCGCAAGCCAGCTTTCCGGATCGAATGGGACCGTCAATCTTGGCGTTGCCCGTGCGGCCTCAATCGGCACCAGAGCCTGTTTCAGGTCGGCATAGCGCCGTGAATGCGCCAGCCAGATATCACCCGATCGAAACGCTTCGCGGAGATGAGACAGGACGGCCACCTCCCAAAGCCGGTAATCATCGGCCGCCTGAGCGTTCAGGTGGCGGTGCCATTTGGAACCACGCCGTAGAAAGCTTGTGGATTGGGATTTGCTATTCCCATCATCAGCAATGATCTGTGCCGCCTGCTTCAAGGGCAGCGCCACAGCGGCTGCTTGGATATCAAGAGCACGCAGCATACGCGGTGCATATCGCCGGAACCGATGATACCCTTGCACAACATGGACTATAGGGTCAGCGGACATCGTGTTCGTCAGTTCGGCGGCGGTTGCCACAAGGCCTTCAAGTTGAAGCCAGCCACAGGACGCTTCGGTTGCCACATCAAGAGAGGCCTCATCCCCCTTGGCCTCCAGAAGGGCAGCGCCCAAGGTTTTGAAGGAGCGAAGTGTGTCGTGCAGGGCGGATTTTGCATCCGCGATGCGCGTGTCACACAACCTTTTCGCATCCTGCCAGGTCTTACCCACGATCCGGTCATGGGTCTCGACCACCGCATCGGCGATTCCCGCGTGCCATTCCACCGCGCAGACCGTCAAAATGGCAAGGCGCCGATCGCTGGTGATGTCCCTCAGACCGTCCGCAAAGTACCTTTCGCCCTGACGACGCAGGCGTGTAATCCGATGGGGCGGCACTCCTTCCAGAATAACAGGCGACACCCCCAAACCCTGCAAGAATTCCAGACGATCCAGAAGGCGGCTGGCACCCGCTGAGTTTTTCCCCACCTCGAACTGCCGGAGCCAGATGAACCGGCTGACAGTGCCATCAACCATGTCCGTCAACAGATTATCCAACTGGCCCTTCAACCCCTCATCGAGATGAGCCACGATCCGGCCATCTATCCGCCGCTCAGCGGCAACAAGCGCGTCAGCGCAAAGGCGTTCGATGACAGACACACCGGGCAGGACCGTTTGGGTGCGGCGGCATTCCTCGATAAACCTCCGGGCAAGGTCTTCATTTGATCGAGCGGTTTCTGCCTCGCGTTCGAGCCAGCCTTTCAGATCACGCGCGCCACGACCAGCGAACATCTTGTAACCGTATATCGCTCGCAGGGCGTGCAGATGTTGCTGCCGAGTTTGACGCCGCGCTGCATAGGGCAGGATTTCATCACCTGTCAGACCCAGTTGGGCACCGATAAAGCGGATGACCTGCTCTGGGATGACTTCACCGGAAGATAGAAATCGACCAGGATAGCGCAAGGCGCAGAGCTGCAAGGCGAAACCAATCCGGTTTTCCGGCCGACGTCGTTCGTTGATGTGGTCAAGGTCATCGTCGGCCAACGTGTAATGATGCAGGATCGTCACCTCGTCGGTTGGCAGGTCGAGCAGGCTTGTGCGCTGTCGTTCGGTCAAAATGGAGCGTCTTGGCATGGTGCATTGTCCTTGTTAGTCATTAGTTTGTTTAGGACAATTTTGACCTCAACAAAATCAACGCCTTACAAGACCTAAATCCAAGGGGGTTCAATTGGGACAGCGCGCCGCCATCTATGCCCGGGTTTCCACCTCGGATCAGTCCTGCGAACGGCAGGTGGCAGAGTTGACAGCCTTTGCCGAACGCGGTGGCTTTGACGTGATTGGCATCTTTAAAGAAACCGCCTCTGGGACGTCCTCAAACCGGAGCGCCCGTAATCGCATCATCGACCTTGCACAAGCTCGTAAGATTGATGCAGTTCTTGTCACCGAACTGTCCCGCTGGGGCCGCTCGACCCAGGACTTGCTGGACACCCTCAACAGATTGGTAGGCTGGAATGTCTCTGTTGTCGCTATGAGCGGCATGACCTTCGAACTCGCCACGCCCCACGGCCGGATGATGGCTACCATGCTGGCTGGCATTGCCCAGTTCGAGCGTGACTTGCTGAGCGAACGCGTCAAATCCGGCCTCGCCGCCGCCCGCGCGAGGGGTAAGAAATTAGGCCGTCAACCAGGGCAGCGCCCAAAATCCGATAAGCTTGCACCAAAGGTCATTCAAGCCGTGACAGATGGTCGATCATATCGTTGGATTGCACGGGATCTCGGCATCAACAAAAATACCGTCCTCGATATCATGAAACGACATCGCAAAAACCCTTAGGGTGTCATTCTGCCCTCTACCGGAATGGACCCCACATCCTTCAAGAGTCTTGAAGCGATCTCTTCCGAACCGGTCGGACAAGGCCGCGCCGGTAACGTCACGGAATTCTAGGCCATGCACCGGGCAGCGAAATTTCCACGGCAGCGCGGCAGATTTGTGGTGGACCTCTTCGGGACAGAGCAGACACGTATACCGGTTCATCCGCGCGACCATCATGCGGGCTGCAGACCTCAAATCCCGAAACGTCATAGCCTGCACGGCCTCACGCGAAAGGCCGGTACGGGCCGCGATCAGGCCCTCCTCCCCGTCCGAAATCCGCCATTCCAAGTCGAACACGTCATGCCCCTGCAGGCCAAGCGCGGAGACGAATTCCGAAACCGTCATGGCATAGAAGGGCGCCAAACGCGCAATCCAAGAGGACAGCCGTTCATCGTTCTCGGGCGGGAACACAACCGGTAGGCACCCCTGCCCTGTCACACCGGTTCTCCCAGGGCAGCTTGCAACCTGCCGCCACTCAGGACGTCGCGGGACAGGATACGTTCCTCGCCACTGTCGATGGCGGCAATCGCCAACTGCGACATAATCGAAAAGATGCCCGAGGTGATGCCACCGGTCACCTTGATGATCCGCGCAAGCGCGTGTCCGTCGATCTGACTTTGGTGCCGAAGCGGGAGCGTGCGGGTGAGCGTACTCATCAGCCCATTTAAATCCTCACCGTCCCGCCAGGGCGGCAGGGCAAAGGCCTCGAAGCGACGCACCAGCTGATCATCGGTGCGAAGCGCGTTGCGGGCTTGTGCGGTGCCGACACAAACCAGCGGAATGCGCAGCTCATTACCCAAGAAACGCAGCATGTTCAGAAACCGCGCCTGTTCGCGGATCGTGCCCGCCTGCAGGCTGTGGATCTCATCTATCACCAGCATCCCCGGGCGCAATTCGGCCAGCAGCCTCAAGGCCAAGCTTTCCAGCACAGACAGTGTCGCCCGCGGCGGCTCGGGGGCTCCAATCGCTGCCAGGATCCGGCGGTAGAAGCGCGACTCGTCGGGCCCAGACACCATCTGCACCGCGATGACCGGCATATGCAGCCGGCCGCTCGCCTCGTCGAAGCTCGACGCGTGATCGCGGGTGAACTTCTCGATGATCATCGTCTTGCCCATACCGCTGTCGCCGACAATCAGCAGGTTCGGCATGCGGGCACGTTCGGGAAAGGACATGAGCGTTTCCAGCTTCTCCAAGGCGGCCTCGGCCCTTGGATAGGAGATCCACCGATCGGCACGAATGCGGTGAATGCGGTCCGCGGCGCTGAGAGCGGCGATCTTGCTGGCTCCCGGATAGAGATGCGGAAACTCAGTCATCGTCGTACCACTCCTCGACCTTAAAGCCAGGGTGACTGAGGAACGGGCTTCCCTCCCCTTCCGGCTCGGGCAGGGTATTCCGCTCGACGGTATCCGGTGTCACGTCGATCATCAGCCGGGGTTCAAGGTGCGCCCGTCGGGCCTGATGACGTCGTGTGGCCTTGGTCTGCCGCATCGCCGTGTCGACGAGGTCGCGCTGCTCCTGGACGGTCGAAAAGATCAAATCCTCGTCTACCGACCGTCGCCCAGCCTCGCGCAAGGCGCGACGGGCGGCACGATGTTCCCAGAGCGTGATTGCAGGCCGTGTCAGATCCGCAGGCCTGACCTCGATGATCCCGTTCTCTGTCAGTACAAAGATGCGTGAGAGGTCGCGTGGATCGTATTTAAGCGTGAACTTGCGGCTCCCGCGGCCCATCAGCCACCGCAACTCGTCCGCCCAATACCGTATATGGAAGAGATGCAGACCGTCGCGCTGCAAAACCCGCTGCTCGGACGGCAGGAAATCGACCAGGAACTGGCGCGGGTCAGTTGGCATACGGAGCCGGGCCTCGTTCGCCTGCGCCGCCCAGGCCGCCGCAGGCGTGGTTTCCAGCGCAGAGTGGACCCGCGCGTGGTACGAGCCAGTGATTTCGAGCGCCAGCCAAGTTTCCAGCTCATTGAGGGTCATCACCGCCTCAGCCTCGGCATCCAGATCGCCGCGCTCGAAGATATTCGAGAAATGCGAGCCCGGTAGCAGGTGGACCGCGCCCATCATCGTGCCGATCAGGCGCTCGATATGCCCGCCATAGCGTGGCGTTCCCAGTGGTCGATGCCGCAGGTCGATCTGATATTCGGAACAAGCCCGCTCGAAGGCGAGCGCGTGGAACTCCGCGCCATTGTCCACGTAAATCGCGTTCGGGATGCCCCGCGCGGGCCAATCCGTACCAATCCCGCGCGCCGCGAGCCAATGCGATTTGTCCATAACCACATGGGTCAGACACAGCGCAACGGTCAGCAGCGACGGCGGCTCCAGCGACAGGTGAAACCCCAGAACCATACGGGTGTTCACGTCGATTGCCACGGTCAGCGTCGGGCGGCCGAGCGGGCGACGCGTCACCGGGTCGACCACTGTTACGTCAGCTTTGGTGTGGTCGATCTGGACGATATCCAGCGGATTGTTGGCGATCAGCACCCCAGGCGTGGCCAAATAACGCCGCTCTGCCTTGTCCTTGCCTTCCCGCCTGGCCACCAGCTTTGCCTGATCATGTTTCTTCAGCCAGCGTCCCAGACGACGGATCGAGGGCGGTGCCAGCCCTTGCGCCCGACAATCGGCGGTGACCTCCCGCCAGAACCGCGTCCTGGTGGGTTTGCGGCGGGTGGCAAAAAAGTCCTTGAAATGGCGGGACACGATCTCTTCCACCGCCGGGTTCAGCGGCTGCATGCCAGGTTTGGGACCCCGGGTGTCCGGCAGAAGTGCAGAGGTTCGCCCGTCTTCGCGGAACAGCTTCACCAGACGAAAGAGCGTGGATCGGCTGATATCCAGCTGGCGCATGGCCCAGTCGACATCACCCTGGGTGAGCTGGGTCGGCAGCTCCGCGAGCACCCGTGCGCGGTACTCGGCCTCTTCCCAATCCTTGTCAGGCAGAAAGTTATCGGACATAACTTACTCATTGAGCGGATGCCGGATAGTCTCACCAATGGTGACTCATATTTACGTCCAGTCTCACATACCCTGAATCGGTTTCAGAAATGCGACACAGGCAAGCTGGTGAAAACAAATCGATCGCAGTCTCAAAAATCCCGGCAAACCGACAATCGCGCTCAGGACGGCCAAACGGACCGTCCCGCAACGAAGACGACGAGAGCGATCGCCCGGAGGCTGAGGCCTTGAGCCTGCCGTCCTTTGTGGCCGGGTCCGGCACCCTCGACCGCTTGGTCGACACCGCCCGCGACTATGCGCGCGCCGCGGCCTCCGACAACACGCTGAAGGCCTATGCGCAGGACTGGGCGCAATTCACCCGCTGGTGCCGGCTGAAAGGCTGGTACGACCAGTGCGGCACTGAGCCCCAGCTGCCCTCCCCCGAGATGATCGGGCTTTACCTCGCGGACCTCGCGTCGGGTTCGGGCGGCTCCCCTGCGCTGGCGGTCAGCACGATCGACCGCCGCCTCTCGGGGCTGGCCTGGAACTACGCGCAACGCGGCTTTGCCCTCGACCGCAAGACCCGCCACATCGCCACGGTGCTCGCTGGGATCAAACGCCGTCACGCGCGACCACCCGTGCAGAAGGAAGCGATCCTGGCCGAGGATATTCTGGCGATGGTGGCCACCCTGCCCTTCGACCTGCGCGGCCTGCGGGATCGGGCGATCCTGCTGCTGGGATACGCCGGCGGCCTGCGCCGCTCCGAGATCGTCAGCCTCGATGTCCACAAGGACGACACGCCCGACAGCGGCGGCTGGTTCGACGTTTTTGACAAAGGCACCTTGCTCATTCTGAACGCCAAGACCGGCTGGCGCGAGGTCGAGATTGGGCGTGGCTCGTCTGACCAGACCTGCCCAGTGCACGCGCTGGAGCAATGGCTGCATTTTGCGAAGATCGACTTCGGGCCAGTGTTCGTGCGTACATCCCGGGATGGCACGCGCGCGCTGGAGAAGCGGCTCAATGACAAGCACGTCGCGCGGCTGATCAAGCGAACGGTCCTCGATGCCGGGATAAGGTCCGAGCTGCCGGAGCAGGATCGGCTGGCGCTGTTTTCCGGCCACTCCTTGCGCGCCGGTCTGGCCAGCTCCGCTGAAGTCGATGAGCGGTATGTCCAAAAGCAGCTCGGGCATACCTCAGCAGAAATGACACGACGCTACCAGCGCCGTCGCGACCGGTTCCGGGTGAACCTGACCAAGGCTGCGGGGCTTTGAAACATGGTGGAAACAGCTTTCCAATGAAGCGCTAAGGCAAAACGCCGGGGCTAAAATTCGAGTTTACAGCTTCACTTGAAATTGCGATCTCAACGCGACAACCGGTTCGCCTGTCCCGATGGGCGATCGGCGGCCGAGGTGTGGCGCCAGCCCTACAACTGCCACCCCACCATCATACTCTATCGGATCAGCAATCGCCCATGACCGGAAAGAGAGTGACCAACTCATTCGGTTGACTTGGATCTCCACTGACGGATTCATGACTTTCGATAATCACCTCACATCGAAAGTGAGACGAAGCTCGAGGAATAGCCCGAGATCGCACCTCGCTGTCGCCCGGATCGCCTCCTGGCAGACGTTCCGATCGCCCTGAGTGTCCCGGGTCAGCACCGCTCCGTCCTCGACGGTGATTTAGACAATAACGGCGGCTGGAACCATCGCAGCGGCGACAGCCTGCGCTTTGAACTCATCCGACCAACGACGACGCTCGCCCATCGGCGCACCGCCTCAACTAACTGAAAGCTACCATGCGTAGGACTGGTCATAGACATAGAACCCCGGCGCTTGCATCAACACCGCAAATCCACCCCGGAACAGGCAGCCCTTTGACCCACGGGGCTGCCTTGTCGCTACTGATTTTGTAGTTGAGCCGCTATATAAAAATATCGCGGACGACTGCAAGCCTCGTCATACGATTCAAGGCCGGTCAAGCTGGATGTAGCCCGAATCCGGTGCGATGGCCTGCAGGCTGCGCACCATCCGGCCAGTGTCGTCGATCCAGTAGCGGTTCGTGAACGACAGCCGGTCGGACTGGCAGCTTTCCGCAAAGACCTCGGTGCCGATCTGGCGTCCCAGGATGCCGACCGTCTCGCGGCCTTGGGACGCGATGGTGCAGGCAAAACGCTGATTGGCAATCTGGTCGGTATCCGACAGGGTTTCGTGGGTGCGGGTGGCGGTGCCACCGCCAGCGATCAGGGCCTGCATCACGCCGTTCACATCCGCCGCCATCAGGTCGCGCGGAAAGCCACGGGTCGCCACCATGATGCCGTTCTG
Source organism: Loktanella sp. DJP18 (assembly GCF_049310965.1). Taxonomy (NCBI): domain Bacteria; kingdom Pseudomonadati; phylum Pseudomonadota; class Alphaproteobacteria; order Rhodobacterales; family Roseobacteraceae; genus Loktanella; species Loktanella sp. DJP18. The sequence continues at coordinate 35,537 of NZ_JBMERN010000016.1, forward strand.
CGTCGTGACCGACAGCCCGTCCGCCGACAGCCATGTGACGCGGTTGTCGTTGCTGCCGCCCGCCGCCAGCGCTGCGACCAGCGTGCCGTTGTAGGCATTCAGCACCATGAAGCCGCCGGGATTGGCATCGACCTGCGCGCGGGTCAGCACCGGTGCCGTTGGGGCAGGGGCGGCCTGTGCGCCGCCGAACCGCGCCTGCACTGCCTTCAGCGCGCCGGTCGAGATGTTGTTCTCGTTCAGCGGTCCGCAGGCGACGGCCATCAGCGTCAGCGCGGCGCAAAGGGCCGTCTTGGTCATCGTGTTCATCGCCAGAACCGTCCCCATGTGTCGCGCAGATCGTTCAGCTGGCCGCTGCGCACCGTTTCGTAAAGCCGGCCGTCGACCTGCACCCGCGCGCCGCCGTCACGGGCCAGCGACTGCAACACCGTGCTCGTCTTCTTCTGCGTCGGCGTGCCGATGAAGTAGTCGTAGGGGATAGTGATGCGGATGCCCTTGTCAAAGGACCCTTCGCCGAACTGGTCGAACGGCATGTCGGTCAGCGAAAAGTAGGCCCCGACCTTCCAGCCGTTCTCGTATTCGCGGTCGAGCGCGAAGGTGGCACCATAGTCGCCCGCGAGGTAGCGGCCTACGTCGACCTGCGCCTGAAAGCCGCGTCCTACGTCGTAATAGGCCGACAGATGCCCCGAAACGGTGTCGAAATCGCCGGTCTCCACCCGCCGCTTGCGGCCGTTGGTGGGGTTGGTGATGGTCGTGTATTCGGCAAAGCCCAAGCCCACGTCCTGATCGCGCATCACGACGTAGTCCAGTTCCGCCCCGAGCGCGAACCGGCTGGCCGCGGGGGCCCAGAGCATCTCGGTCGAGATACCGCCATACATCTTTTCCAGATAGCCAACGGTGACGCGGCCATAGATGTCGGGGGTGACGCGGGTGTAGTAGGCTGCCGTCAGCTTGGCCAGGATCGGATCGCCCGAGCGTCCGAAATAAGCCTGATCGCTGCGCACGTTGGCATAGTCGTTGGGGTTGTCGAAGAACCCCAGCGGTTTGCGCCGGCCCAGGAACGACTGCTGCACGCGACCCGAGACGATGAAGTTGCGGCCGATCTGGTATTCGGCCAGCGCCTCGAGCCCCACGTCGGCGTTCAGCGGACCGGACCCGTCGAACACGGTGACCGCCAGATAGGGGGCCAGACCCCAGCGAAAGCGCGGATCGGGGTCGGGCAGGGTTTCCAGACCCGCCGCCGGGCCGGGCTGACCGAAACCGGCCGAGGCCAGCAGGGCGTCGCTGCCGCCGATCACGTTCTCCTGCGCCTCGATCTGGGCGCGGGGCAGGCTGACCTGGCTCATCGGCACACCGGCCTTCACCGGCTCCATGATGAAGGTCTGCACCGAGGGCGGGATGATCTGGGTCATCATCCGCGCAGCGCGGCCCATCGCCTGCGCCTCGGACCGGAAGCGGGTATTCTCGTAGCGCAGGCGCGCAGTGCGGTCGGTGATCTCCAGACCGACCAGTTCGATCCCCTCGACCGCCAGCAGATCGGCTAGACCCTGGCGGACGGCCGGTTCCGGTTGCCTGGCGCGGTCCCATGTCGCCGCGGCCCGCTGGTCCTGCGTGCGCACCCGCACCGGGGCCGGGGCAGGATCGAGCCCGCTGGCGGTCGGGCGCGTCGTGGGGTTCAGGATGAAGGTGCCGCGCACCCCGATCTCGGTGCCATACATGTAGGAAGCGCCCAGCTCGATCCCCGGGCTGTAGCGGTAGGACAGGCCGACGTTCACCGGCGAGGCGTAGTCCACGGCCGGATTGTAGACATCGTCCGGGTAGTTGATCGAGGAATATTCCGCCTTGACCGACAGGTCCGGCGTGACCTGATATTCCGCCCCGAAGAACAGCGCCGCATCGCCCCGGAACCACTGGTTGGCCGAGAACTGCCCGCCAAGGCCCACGTCGGGGTCGTCGCTGAATTCGCGGTCCTGATAGACCGGGCGATCCTTGGCCGCGTCGCTGAACAGCCCCAGCGGGTTAACAAAGCCGTTCTGCTGGCCCATCCGGCCCCAGCCCAGACCCGCGCTGACCACCAGATCGGGGCCGACGGATTTGGATGCGACGATGTATTCAGAACTGAAGCGCCCGGTCCCCAGGAAATCGCGCAGGCCCACGGCGATGGCGGGGATGTAGCCGTTCTCGTTCGTCAGGCGGTATTGCACGTCAAAGCTGCGGTCGAAGGTCTCGAAGGTGCCGGGGTCCGGGTTCGCCGCGGTCGGCAGGCCATACTGGTCGAACACACCATAGCGAAAGCTGCCCGATAGCCGGTCGGTCAACTGATAGGTGAAGGTCGTCCGGTATCCTGCCGTCGTCCCATAGGATAGCGTCACGGCGATATCGTCGGGATTGGCGCTTTCGGCGGTGGGCATCTCGAGCATGCCGGGCGTTCCGAACACCGTATAGGACGGACCGTCGTCTTGGGCGACAGCCGCCGTTGCCAGCACCACCAGAATCGCCGTTTGGCAAACACGTTCGCGCATCTTCATCCCCACATCCGCCTACGTCTGCTTAACAACTCACTCCACGGATTGGAAACGGCTATTTCATGGATGCGGTGCCACATTGCCTATGACTGTTCTTCATACAGGCCAACTATGCTGGTTCGCGGAGGCTTATAGGAGGATGTCGCCAGCGTTGATCACGCCGACATGTTGAAGCACGATAGTCAGGTCATCCCCTCCGTCGCCGTCGCGATCGGCGGTGATCCACAAATCGTCATCGGAGATATGGAATCGGAGTTGCCCGGCTCTTTCGAAGGTACCGCTCTCTATGAAAAAAAATGCTTGATTACCGGGCCGGATAGCATCAGCATCAATGCTGCGCAGGTCGATGATGTCACGATCAGGTTGATAATCCATGATTGTATCGGCCGATCCAGGGCGGCTGTCGCGGATACTGTTAAAATCGAACCGGTCGCGTCCAAGCCCCCCGGTCAGAAAATCGCTTCCGCGACCACCGGTAATCTTGTCCGCTCCTCCCCCACCTACAAGGCGGTCATCCCCCGCACCTCCTGACAGCCTATCAGCGCCACCACCACCACGCAGGGTATCGTCTCCCTCCCGGCCACGAATCCAGTCAGAACCGGCAAACCCAAGCAAGTGATTGTCGGTCCCGTTGCCGTTCAACCTATCATCCCCGCAGCCGCCACGAGCATTCTCGATCGTGACACCAGCCGCAATGGTGACGCCGCCCTGCACGCCATGGGCATAAGACACAAAACCTCCGCCGCCGGGTACGTCGATGAGTTGGGCAGCGCGTAAATCCAGCGTGACGTCGCGCCAACCGTCATAACGCAAGGTATCGTTGCCGCCAGTGTCCCAAATCGCGCTCCAGCCAGTTCCGGACTTATTGCCCCAAGGCAGCCAGTAAATGTCGCGCCCGCCTGCATGATCCGCGTTAGCCCCGTACAATTGCTGCAATACCGCGATGTCGAGCGCCATGGGAGTGGTTTCGAAACCCATGGCTGGGCCGGTGGGGGAACTACTGGCCGGCCCGGTTCGGCACCCCCCGTTATAGGACATTGCCGTAAATACCCCCTGATTAAGATCATTGCGACCATAATCGCCGACATCCTGCATCACACCACTCATGATCGTAGACGTTCCGCCGTCATCATGAGGGTGAGCCAATCCCAAGCCATGTAGCAATTCATGGATAATAGTGGCGTAACCCGCACCGCCTTGCTCCAGATCGCCGCCAGGGATGCGATCCCAAAGATTACCATTAAACACGCCAATTCCGGCATTGAAGGTACCGGGAGGATTAAAATAGGCTAGGTATCCACCTGTCATCTCGTTGGTATCGAGCACCAGTTGCATGTCCGCACCAAGGTCATTGGTCAATATGAAATGCAAGTCCGCTACTGCTTCCAATGCGTCGAGTACCGCCATAATCTGGCCCCGTTCGTAGGCATTGAAGCCTTCAGACGTTACTCCGTCAAGCCGGATGCCGGCAGGAGCGAGAAACACACTAACCTGATTTTGTGGCACCTGCGTGCCCCAAGTTAAAGAACTCAGTGGGACTGGAGGCCGCAAGCTGGCGTACTGAAACATCATAGATTCCGGAACTAGCATCATTGAAGGCCGCTGCCTCGATTAAAATTTTCCCCATTGAAGGGACTTGCAGGATGGTTCGAGCAGTGTGTCCGCCGCCGCGGTCGTCATCATACGCGCGAAAACGCGCTATATTATCAAAAAACGCGCAAGTAGTGGTCGGCCAAATTTCGCCTCAATTTCAATAAATACGGGGCTTGCCCATTTAATTAGTTGTCGAAAATGCTTCATATTAGGCAGCAAGTCCGAGGGGTTTATAAGCGAGACCGTGCGGTCCTGACATCGCTCAGTTGCGTGCATATACGTCCTCGTAGCGAATAATGTCATCCTCTCCCAGATAACTTCCGGTCTGTACTTCGATTAAAATCATCGGCACCTTGCCGGGGTTTTCCATTCGATGGATCGCTCCCAAAGGGATGTAAACCGACTGGTTTTCCGAGATCAGCTTCACGTCGGCGTCGACGGTCACCTTGGCTGTGCCCTGCACGACGATCCAGTGTTCCGCCCGATGGTGGTGCGATTGCAGCGACAGCGCGGCGCCGGGATGCACCACGATGCGCTTCACCTGGAACCGCTCGCCCACCACAAGGCTTTCGAACCAGCCCCAGGGCCGGTGATCCTTGGGAAAGCTTTCCGCCTGCGGCGCCCTGCTGGACTTCAGTGCTGCGACCGCCTGCTTGACCTCTTGCGTGCGGCCCTTGTGGGAGATCAGCACGGCGTCGGGCATGGCGATGGCGACGATGTCATCCAGCCCGATGCCCACAATCGCCTGCCCCGGCACTTCGGACCGCAGCAGCGTGTTGGTGCAGTCGATCGCCGTGGCAGGGCCGGACAGCGACACGCCGTCCTTTTGCGTCTCGCGCCAGACGGCCGCCCAGTCGCCCAGGTCGGACCAGCGGCCCAGATAGGGGACGACCGACAGGTTGTCCGCCTTTTCCATCACGGCATAGTCGATGGAAATCGCCTGGGCCTGTTCCCACTGGGTCGCGGCCAGCCGAGTAAAGCCAAGGTCGGATTTCGCGTGATTCAGCGCACCCTGCACCGCGGCGACCATGTCGGGCGCAAAGTCATCATATGCGGATTTAATCGCCTTGACCGAAAAGAGGAAGATTCCTGCGTTCCAAAGATATCGCCCTTCGGCCAGCATCTGTGCCGCCGTCGCGGCATTCGGCTTTTCGACGAAGGCTTTCAAGGGCTGCGGGCCGACCTCGCCCGTCGGGATCGCCGCCATCTCGAGGTAGCCATAGCCGGTCTCGGGCCGGTCGGGGCTGATACCGAAGGTGACAAGCTGCCCGTCCTGTGCGGCCGGCATGGCGGCGGCGACGCAGGCGTTGAACGCCTCTGCATCGGGGATCACGTGATCCGACGGAGCCACCAGCATCAGCGCGTCCGGGTCCAGCGCCTGCAAATACAGTGCCGCCGCCAGCACGGCCGGCCCGGTATCGCGGCCCGCCGGTTCGATCAGCACCGCGCCGGGGGTGATCCCCGCCTGGTCAAGCTGTTCGGTCACGATAAAACGGAAGGCGTCGGCGGTCACGACGATCGGCGCGGAATACCCCCCGCCCGCCAGCCGCGCGGCAGATGCCTGGAACAGGCTCGTCTCGCCCATCAGGGCCGAGAACTGCTTGGGATAGGACTTGCGCGACAGCGGCCAAAGCCGCGTGCCGGAGCCACCGCACAGAAGGACGGGAGTGATCATGTCGTGTCTGCCTTTATGCCTCTGGGCGCTATCCTGTCAAAGAACCTTGGCGCCTTCATGCCGAAATCATGGCCCCTGATACGGGTTTCACGCGGCCAGTTAAACTTCCCTGCGGGGACCTACCGCGCGCGCACCGCCGTTCCCGCTTCCAACTGGTCCAGATACCACGCATAGGTCTGCGCCACCCCGTCCGCCAATGCGATATCGGCGGTCCAGCCCATCCGGGCCAGGCGGCTGACATCCATCAGCTTGCGCGGCGCGCCGTCGGGTTTGGTCGCATCGGTGACGATGCGGCCCCGGAACCCGGTCACCTGCGCCACAAGCTCCGCCAGTTCCAGGATCGTCACGTCGCGGCCCGTGCCCACGTTGATGTGCGACAGCATCGGTTCGGTTTCCGCGTCATAGGTTGCACGGTCGAGGTCCAGCACGAAAAGACTGGCGGCGGCCATGTCGTCCACATGCAGGAATTCCCGCATGGGTTTCCCCGATCCCCAGATCACCACCTCTTCTGCCTCCGCCCGTGCCGCGTTGTGGAACCGCTGGATCATCGCGGGCATCACATGAGAGTTTTCCGGGTGGAAGTTGTCACCGGGGCCATACAAATTTGTCGGCATGACGGACCGGTAATCACGGCCATACTGGCGGTTGTAACTTTCGCACAGCTTGATGCCGGCGATCTTGGCCACGGCATAGGGTTCGTTCGTGGGTTCCAGCGTGCCGGTCAGCAGGGCGTCCTCGGCCATCGGCTGCGGCGCTTCGCGCGGGTAGATGCAGCTTGACCCCAGTTGCAGCAGGCGCTGCACGCCATGCGCATGGGCCTGATGGATCACGTTGCATTCCATCATCAGATTTTCGTAGATGAACTGCGCCGGATAGGTGTTGTTGGCGACGATCCCGCCGACCTTCGCTGCGGCCAGGATCACCACGTCGGGGCGTTCGACCGCCATGAAGTCGCGCACGGCCACCTGATCGGTCAGGTCGAGGTCCGCACTGGTGCGGGTGATCAGGTCCAGATCCGCGCCCGCGTCCCGGCGCGCCTGCAACTGCCGCAGGATCGCCCCGCCCACCATGCCGCGATGGCCTCCAATGTAGACCTTCACGCCCTTACCCCTCCAGACTGACGGGCATCTCCAACCCGTGCGCCTTCAGCAGGGCGTGGCGCTGTGCGGCGCGCAGGTCGTTGGCGACCATCTCGGCGCACATCTGCTGTGCTGTGATCTCGGGCACCCAGCCGAGGTTGGCCTTGGCCTTGGCGGGGTTGCCCAGCAGGGTTTCGACCTCGGCGGGGCGGAAGTAGCGCGGGTCGATGCGCATAACGACATTACCCACGGCAACATGGGGGGCGAGGTTGCCGTTTACGCCCGTCACCGTCGCGATTTCGTCCACTCCGGTGCCGGTGAAATCCAGCGTGACGCCTAGCTCGGCCGCCGACCAGGTGATGAACTCGCGCACGGAATACTGCAGGCCGGTGGCGATGACGTAGTCCTCTGGCGCGTCCTGTTGCAGCATCATCCACTGCATGCGGACATAGTCGCGTGCATGGCCCCAGTCGCGCAGGCTGTCGATGTTGCCCATGTAAAGGCACTTTTCCAGCCCCATCGCGATGTTGGCCAGACCGCGCGTGATCTTGCGGGTGACGAAGGTCTCGCCCCGGCGCGGGCTCTCATGGTTGAACAGGATGCCGTTGCAGGCATAGATGCCGTACGCCTCGCGGTAGTTCACGGCGATCCAGTAGGCATACATCTTGGCCACCGCATAGGGGCTGCGCGGGTGGAAGGGCGTGGTTTCCGTCTGCGGCGTCTCCTGCACCAGGCCGTAAAGCTCTGACGTGCTGGCCTGGTAGAAGCGCGTCTTCTTCTCGAGCCCCAGAAAGCGGATCGCCTCGAGCAGGCGCAGGGTGCCTATCGCATCGACGTCGGCGGTGTATTCGGGTGCCTCGAAGCTGACCGAGACATGGGACTGGGCACCGAGGTTGTAGACCTCGTCCGGCTGCACCTCCGACATGATGCGCGTCAGGTTGGAGCTGTCGGTCAGGTCGCCGTAATGCAGCTGGAACCGCCGGTTGTCGGTATGCGGGTCCTCGTAGATGTGATCGACGCGGGCGGTGTTGAACAGCGACGCCCGCCGCTTAATCCCATGCACCTCATAGCCCTTGTCCAGCAGCAGTTCCGCCAGATAGGACCCGTCCTGCCCGGTGACCCCGGTGATGAGCGCGCGTTTCGTCATATGATGTTCCAAGCCCCGTACCATCTGTCGTATCTCTTTGTCGCAAAGCGGACATTGTAACAACCTTGCCCATATGCAGTCCAAGATTTGGACCCTTGCGCGACATTTGCACGGCAGGGCGAAACTGAATTAACTATATGCGGTCACTCTGCTTACGTGCCGGCCGCAGTCACCACATCAAGGTGAGGAGACCCATGTGGCAGCCACCAAGAGCTAGCTTCTTTCACGCCGGCTCCCCCAAGCCTGGCCGAGATTGATCCAGATGACACCGATGACTTCGGCCAAGGTCAAAGTCAGGACTAAGACGGCACCTGCTCCACGAATCTAGGCGCAGGCCACGACGGACAGCGTCACGCGACATCGAATAACGACTATGCTTCAAGCGCTGCCCCACAGGCAGACGACATGCCGCGCGAGAGCATCAGATGCGACCTGTTCTGAGGAACGTTAGGTCGATCCGCACCGCGCAAGGGCCTGCATCTCATCCCGCGTCGAGGATTAGCGCGTTACCCGGCGCTTGAGCCAGCCCAGAAAAGCCGCATCCGCGCTGCGGAGTGGCGGACGGCCAGAGGCGGCCCAGAAGCCACGCCACTCGGCTTCCAAGGCATGCACGTCGAAGCCAGGAGCTATTCGGCGAGCCTCGTCCAGCGTTTCTGGCTTAAAGTGACGGATGCCTGCCTGATCGACCGAAAGCCCTCTACGGGTCACGGAAATGGTGTCGCCGGATTCCTCAGCAAGGTCATAATCCGGCAGGCCGTTGGTCTGGATCATCCGGCGCAGAGCAGCGCGGAACACCCGAAGCGGCGCGTCCGACCCCGCCTTTTCGTGCAGGGTCGCGACACTCGCCCGCCACAGCCGCTGCTGACCGCAGTGCTTGCGCGCGATCTCGTAAATGCGGCGTTCCAGTGGCTTGCGCAGGCCAAAGTAGTCGCGGCTCAGCGTCAGCACCGACTTCGCCTGCACTGCCCGGAACAGCCACTCGGACAGGGTAACGGTCACGCTGACCATGCGCCCGCCCCGCGACTTGCGCACGATCTCCCAGGCCTCGATCAAACCAAAACCGCTGGTCGTCTCTTCCGCGCCGGTCGTGATGTTGGTGGTGATCCGCGTTCCCGCCAGCCGCTCGAACGCCTCGCACAGGCGCGCATAGCTGTCGCCGCCCGTGTCGCGCTGCGTGGCGATCAGCAGGTCATGCGCCGTCAGCGTCAGCTTGCGCACGATCGTCCGGCCTGCGTTCAGCGCCGCCATCAGCTGGCTGATGCAGTAGATCAGGATGTCCTTGTCGTGGATCGTCGCCCGCCCCCGCACCGATGGCGTCACGGTAATCGTGGTATCGCCCCGCGCATAATGGCGGATGGTCCGGTCCGGCCGGGTCGAGAGCGAGAACATCGGATGCTCCATGCCGCCCATGTCGGTTTTGGGAGCCGCATCGAAGATGTCGCAGATGAAGAAGTCCGCAGGCCCCTGCCCGTGCGCCAGTGCTGTCATGCCCTATGCCTGTCCGTCTGCGCCCCGGTTGTTGTGGGGCATGGCTTGCTGCTCGCTCCGGTCGTTGCCGGAATCAACCGAAGTGTCTTCGTGGTTTCAGTGACACCCTAGAGTTATCCACAGCCGTCTGTAAACCGCTCAGCAACGGAGGTTCGGAATCGCAGCCTCGGGGTTTCAGAGTCACCGTATCGGGGGATCGGAATCGCAACGGTGTTTCAGAGTCGCCCAATGCGTCCGTTTCACAAGGACTTGTCTATGATGTACGGTCGCGTAACTTCAATCTAACAGAATTTAACACCGCATTTTTTTTGCAGTCCCCTGTCGATGTCGTGGCCTGGGACCGAAACCCCCATATTTGCTAAGAAAAGGAAGGGCAGGTGCAACCTTTTCTTCCAAGTGCGACCTTTTATGGTATCTTGCCGAAAAGGTCGCACATAAGGGCAACAGGCAGATGAGCAGCGCAACCCCCCTCCCCCCCTATTTTCGCATCAACCCCGATGCCGCGATGGCTGACCTCGACGATCCGGTCACGACTGCAGGCTTCGCGCGGATTGCAACATCGGCCCGCGAAGGGCGCGACGACCTGGCCGGTCGCGGTCTGGCCGAGGACGGCAAGCGGCATCTGCGCCTGTTCTCCACTTGGGAGATCACGCGCTATCTGATCCCCGTGGCCCAGGCCCATTTCCGTCGCGTGCTCAAACAGCATACTGACTGGCCTCAGGGCCGCAGCGAAACCGAAGCCGGCGCCAAGTGGTTCACCCTGGACGAGGTGCTGACGCTGCGGGCGCATTTCGGCAAGGAGGGATCCAAGGCGAAGGAATACCAGCCCTACCGGCCCAAGGACCTGCCCGCCAAGATGGTCGCCGTCGCGAACTTCAAGGGCGGCGTCGGCAAGACCTCCACCGCGGCCCACCTGGCCATGTCGGCGGCGCTCGACGGCTACCGGGTGCTGGTGATCGACCTCGACAGCCAGGCCTCGATGACCTCGGTCTTCGGTGGGGCGGTAGCGGACGAATGGCAGACGGTGTTCCCGCTGCTGGCACGTCACTATGCGAAACATCTGCAAAGCGACAACCAGCGCCGGATGGACCGGGGCGACAATCCGATTCCGCTGGACGACACCCTGACCGAAGCCTTGGGCGTCACAACGCAATCCCTCGTGCAAAAGACGCATTGGCCCAACATCGACCTGATCGGCGCGCAACTGAACCTTTATTGGGCGGAGTTTCAGGTGCCCGTCTGGCGGATGCAGGGGCGCGGCTGGAAGCTGTGGGATGCCCTGACCGACACGCTGGAGGCGGACGGCATCCTCGACGCCTATGATGTCGTCTTCATCGACACGCCTCCGGCGCTTGGCTACCTCACCATCAACGGGTTGGCCGCCGCCGACATCCTGCTGGTGCCGGTTGGCGCGTCCTTTCTGGAATTTGATTCCACGGGACGGTTCTTCGACATGCTCCACACCACCTTCCAGTCCATCGAGGACGGAGAGAACCTGGCCGCTCGCGCTCTGGGCCGGCCCGAGATGGCGTTCCAGTGGGACGCAGTCCGCGCCGTCGTCACGCGCTATGACGGCAACCAGCAGGCAGAGCTGGCGGGGCTGATGCAGGCCTATCTGGGCAAGACGCTGTCGCCCCACCGACAGGACTTCACCGCTCTGATCGGTCAGGCCGGTGAACAGGTGCAGGGCATCTACGAGGCCGACTACCGCGATTTCAACCGCGAGACCTATGCACGAGGTCGCGAGACGTTCGACGCCACCTATGCCGCCTTCAAGACCCTGTTGCTGGGGGCCTGGCGCAAGGACGAGATTGCGCTGCGGGACGCGGAAAAGTCCGCGGCGGGAACGGCGGCAGAGTGATGGCTATATTACATAATATGTATCGCATGCGAAACATTTGCTTTTTGTTATGTATTTTGTCCCCTACCTGCGGCACCGCGTTGCCCCCGACCGCACGCAGGGGTCAGGCGCTGTGAGCCGCACCGCCCCACCCTGCCCTTTTCGCGAAAGGATATGCGCATGGCCAAGCGTAAGCGCCTGACACCCACCCTTGGGACTGGCCTTGCCCGTCCCGCCCCTGCGCCAGAGGCGAAGTCCGCAACGGCCCTGATTCGGGGGTTGGGCTCTGTCCGGCCCCCGATCGCTGATGTTGCCCACGATGCCGCCAGTACCAATGCGCTGGCCGAGGTGGCGCAGACCCTGACTGATGCGCGGACCGAAGGGCGGTTGATCCAGCGCCTGCCGATGCACCTGATCGACGCCGACCATCTGGTCCGCGACCGTATCAGCGCTGATGCAGAAGAGATGGCGGTGCTGCGCGACAGCATCCGCCAGCGCGGCCAGCAGACCGCGATCGAGGTCGTGGCGCTGGAGGACGGCCGCTTTGGGCTGGTGTCCGGCTGGCGCCGACTGGGGGCCCTGCGCGATCTGCTGTTGGAGACGAAAGAACCCGCGTTCGAGACTGTTCTGGCCATCGTCCGCACCCCGGCCGACGCCGCCGAGTCCTATGTCGCGATGGTCGAGGAGAACGAGATCCGTGTCGGGCTGTCGTTCTACGAACGGGCCCGCATCGTGGCGCGTGCGGTGGACCGGGGTGTGTTTCGCAGCGACCGGGTCGCGCTGACCCAGCTCTTCGCCGCCGTGTCGCGGTCTAAACGATCCAAGATCAACCAGTTCGTGACTATCGTGCGGCAACTCGATCCCGGTCTGAAGTTCCCCACCGACCTGACCGAACGGACGGGCCTCGCCCTTGTGCAGGCCTTGGACGCGGATGAGACCCTTGCCCAAAGACTGCTTGTGGCCCTGACGGCGGAACCCGACCGGACCGCTGCGCGCGAGGCGCAGATCATCGCCCGCACCCTGACCCAGCCGGGCCATGCAGCCCCCGCGATCACCGGAGAGCGACCGCGCAAGCCTTCGGTGCCAGAGACCCTATGTGACGGTCTGGTGCTGCGGGTGGAAAAGGACGGGGCCTTTCGCCTGACCGGGCCGGCGTTGGACAACCACTCTTTCGTCAGCCGCCTGCTAACGGCGCTGCGCGACCTCAACGACTTCAGAACAGACCCTGAATTAGGCATTTCTGACCCTTTGGATGACCCGTCTTAGTTACCGACAGCATGGGCGCTGTAGTTTGGGAGGTGAGTTACCTGCCCTTCGACGGCGTCGTTGCCGACTCTGGCCCCAACGCTCTGCCCCATCCCCGGCCAATGGTTCCAGTCCGAAAGTGGCCTGCACCAGAACTGGATGCGCCCCTACGATTCGACCGGGCGATACTTGCAGGCCGACCTGCTAGAGCTGGTTCTGCGGGAGACCGAGACACCACTTACGGTAATCCGTGTCCAGCACAGGCTTAATTCAATGGATGTGGTGGGCACGAGAGCCGCATTCATCGCACCTGGATCACCGTCGCAAAATGGCGACTGCGAGAGCGCTACCGCCGACTTTCGAAATAGTCACTCAATGCCGTGGGCTATCGCCGCCAGCGTCCAAGTGCCTTGTCGCGATAGACCAAAGGCCGGCTATGACTGACATTCAACTAAGCCACCCAATGGGGGGCCTCAACGATTGCGGCTTTATCTATTGATCGTTTAAATCGAAAAAAGTGCTTTGTGCGCATTCCCTACTGCAGGGCTGGTCGCCGAGTTGCCCGCATCAATCATGAGGGCGACGTCCCCTACCGATCTGTCTTGTATGTTCTGATTGGCTTGCCAGCTCCATTGCATGGATTTTGTCGTTTCGACCGCGACGTTGCAGAAACCCGTCCCACAAGCCTTTTACCATAAACTTGTAGTAAAGACGCCGTTCGGTGCTTTGACAATGACGCCCCCGATACCACCATATCAGCACATAGTAGGCCAAAGCTGCTGGAAAGACGATCGGTCCTGCGGCCTGACGCGCGATGTCGACGCCATTGCGGCAGTGATAGTAGATCTTCCATAATGGCCGGTAGACAAAGCCGCTGCTTAAAGTACCGCAGTCGTGGACGAAGCGGATCATCGGGGCAAAGACCATAGTGAATCCCGATCGGCGCAGACGCAGGGAATAGAGCACGTCATCGCCGTAGATAAACAGCCCGCCTTCGGGCAGACCGGCCGCCTCCCAAGCGCGGCGGTGGACAAAGTAGCCAACGAAGGAAGCAACGTCGATGGCTATTGCAGGGGCGTCGGGCGCGAACTGCGCGTCGGTCAAGTGAAAGCCGGAGCGTGTGCCACGCAGCAGGGTCTGCGCGAACAGCCGCAGGTTCCAGAACGGATTGCGTGATGGGCGGTTCATCTCGCACAGCTTCCCGTCGGGACAGAAGACGGCAGCCACGATGATGCCGAGGTTTGGAAAATCGGTCTTCAATCGAGGCATTTCGCTGCGAAACAGAGCTAATGCACCAGGTTCTGGCCGGGCGTCGTCATCCATCAGGATGATCCACTCAGGATCTAACGTGGCCTTTGCGTAAGCCATCCCCGTCTCGAACCCACCAGCACCGCCGCTGTTTTCGGGCAGTGTCACGATGTGAACACGGGAGTCGCCCTGATCCGCCAGCCAAGCAGCTGTACCGTCGGTGCTGGCGTTGTTGACGATTACGATGTGATCGACATCCTCGGCGCAGAGCACAGGCAGGGTGATCCGCAACTGGTGCAGGCGATTGAAGGTAACAACGACGGCGCAGAGCGTCACAACGGAGCCTTGGAAAACCGCGGGGCAAGGGTACCGGTGGCCTGTGCCGCAAGAAAAGCGACAGCAAGGTCTAGCGCCTCGCGGATTGTTACGTCCATGTCGAGATAGCGATAGGTACCCAACCGGCCAACGAAGGTCACGTTGGACGCGGTTTCGGCCAGTGCGACGTAGTCGGCGAGCAGTGATTTCTCTTCTACCAGACGAATAGGGTAGTAGGGAATGTCGTTTGGCTCGCATGCGCGGGGCGTCTCGCGGTAAACTACTGATTTTTCGTGGGTTTCCCAAGGCGAAAAATACTTGTGCTCGGTAGTGCGCGTGAATGGGACGTCGAGGTCCGGATGGTTCATCACCGCACAGCCTTGCCAATCGCCATCGTAGCGGAACGTCTCGAAGACGAGGGTGCGGTAGCCAAGCCGCCCAAGCCGGTAGCCGAAGAAACCGTCGAGCGGCCCGGACCAAAAGACGTGGTCCCAGTCGGCGGCCTCCGCGGGGTGGAAGAAGGTCTCTAACCTAAGGGAAATGCCCGGATGGTCGAGGATGTTGTCGATCAGCGCGGTATAGCCGTTTTCTGGCATGCCTTGGTGGCGGTGGAAGAAGTAGTTGTCGTCATAAGTAAAGCGCAACGGTAGTCGCTTCAGGATTGATGCGGGCAAGTTTGCGGGGGAAGTGCCCCACTGCTTTTCCGTGTAACCCTTGAAAAAGGCAGCGTAGAGGTCTGGGCCGACAAAGGCGAGAGCCTGTTCCTCGAAGGTTTGCGGGTTGGGAATATTGGCGGTCCGCGCAGCGATAAAGGCCCGTGCCTCCTCTGGGCGCAGGGCGGTGCCGAAGAACTGGTTGATCGTGTGCAGGTTCACCGGAAGGCTGAAGACCCGGTCGCCAACGGTAGCTTTGACTTGGTTCTTGTAAGGTCTGAAGCGGGCGAAGCGCTGCACCCAGTCCCAGACACCATCGTCGTCAGTGTGAAAGATGTGCGGACCGTAGGTATGGACCATGACGCCGGTGTCGGCGTCGCGGGCGGTGTGGCAGTTGCCGGCGACATGGGGGCGGGCATCGACCACGGTGACCGCATGGCCCGCCTCGGCCAGCTCGCGCGCCAGCACGGCACCCGACAGCCCCGCGCCCACCATCATCAGCCTGTCGCCCATCGCTCTTTTCCTTGCAAACTTCTGCCGGCGGCCTTATCGCATTCCGCACAGAGGTCATAGTCCGCATAGGATCGTTTGATGGGCTTTTGCGCAATTGACCCTCTAGGGTAGGCCAGTATCTTGTGAGCAAGAAAAGGGCCGGACCATGCGCCGTTGCCTTTGGCGGGTAGAGTAGACCCTTGGGGGAAACATGACGCGTCTTTACCGCAGTCTTGCGGGCTTTATCCTCTGTGCGGCGCTCGCCGCCTGCAATTCGCCGAGAGGCGCGGGCTTCCAATCTGAAGTGCTGGCCGCAGAAAACACGACAACCGATGCCAATGGTGATCCGATTTACGATTTCGCGGTCTTTCCGGTCACTCGTGAAAGCTTGCCGATCATCCAGTCCTGGCCGGCCAACAACCTACGGCAGTATAAGTGGATCGCGCATCAGAACCAGCCGCAAAGCCTGTTGATCTCTCCGGGTGATACACTGCAGGTCGCGATCTGGGATACGGAAGAAAACTCCCTTTTGACCGGGGCAGGGCAGCGGGTGGCCGAGCTCAAGGACATGAAGGTGGGATCGGATGGCCGGATCTTTCTGCCTTTCGTCGGCAGCCTGAAGGTCTCGGGCATGTCGCCCCAGACGGCCCGTGAACAGATCCAAGCGACGCTGGAAAATGTCATGCCATCAGCCCAGGTCCAACTGAACGTCGACCCCGGGCGCGGAAATACGGCCAATCTGGTGTCCGGAGTCAGTAACCCGGGCGTATTCCCGCTGGCTGACCGCAACGTCAGCCTGCTGACGCTGCTGTCCTCCGGCGGTGGTGTTTCGCCGAATCTGGTGAACCCGCAGGTCCGGCTGTTTCGAGGATCCCAGGTCTATGGTTTATCGCTGAGCCGGCTATTCGAGGAACCGGAGCTCGATACCGTTGTCCAGGGGGGCGATCGCATCCTGATCGAGGAGGACGAGCGCTACTTCCTGTCCCTGGGAGCCACCACGCGCGAGGCGCTGCATGCCTTTCCCAAGGATGAGGTCAGCGCGCTCGATGCGCTGTCGATCGTGGGGGGCGTGTCGGCCGCGCGCGCCAATCCGCAAGGCATCCTGATCCTGCGCGAGTATCCTGCCAGTGCCGTGCGCGCCGCAGGCCCGACACCCGACGGCCCGCCCCAGGAGAGGGTCGTGTTCACCATTGACCTGACCAAGGCCGATGGACTGTTCAGCGCAGCCAAGTTCAAGATTCAGTCCGGCGACCTGGTCTACGGGACGGAAAGCCCGCTGGGCACGGCCAACTCGATAGTTGGCATCGTCGGCAACCTGCTGCTGGCGCGCGCACGAATCTAGGCCGCCTTCGGTCCGGCCTGCCGCCGCCGCCGCCCGTCTCCGGGCCGGGGCGGATTGTTGCCAATTTCAGAACCCGGAGTTGCGCCAAAGCGTACCAATTGCCTCATGGCGGTCTGGGCACCGCCACCGCGATGACCCATTTCGGGCCTCTCGTAGCCATCACACGTATCTGACCCCGTCCGCCGGATCTGCACCGGCACCGGGGTGGGCCACGCATCTGATGGACGAAAGAGGCTGCCATGACTCTCGCCGCTGGCGAACAATATCTTTTGGAACTGATCAACCGCGCCCGCCTGGATCCGGGTGCCGAGGCGCAACGGTACAACCTAGGCCTGAACGCAGGGCTGGAATCCGGTACGATCGGCACCCAGACGCTGCAGGTGCTGGCACCCAGCGAAACGCTGAGCGCCGCCGCCGCGGCCCACAGCACATGGATGCTTCAGAAGAACCAGTTTTCCCATTCCGGGCAGGGGGGGGCGGACGCGTTCTCCCGCATTGCTTCGGAGGGCTATCGTTTCGAGGGTACCTGGGGCTGGCGCGAGAACCTGGCATGGGTCGGCAGCACGGGGCGTGTCGACATGACCGCAGCGATCGAGCAGCATCACGAAGGACTCTACCGGTCCGCCAGCCACCGGGTAAATACTTTTGCCCCCAATATGCAGGAAATCGGCATCGGCCAGATGGCGGGATATTTCACCCAGGGTGGCAAAACCTACAATTCCTCAATGCTGACCGAGAAATTCGCTGTTTCGGGCAATTCAGTCTATGTCACCGGTGTCGCCTATCGCGATGCCGACGGCGACGGTTTCTATTCCGTCGGCGAGGGGCGCCAAGGGCTAAAGATCTCGGGCAGCGGCGAATCCGACACGGCCGCGGGCGCGGGCGGCTACGCCATCCGCATGGCGGCGCAGGGCGACGTGACCATGACCGTGTCGGCGGGCGGCAAGATCATGGGGCACCTGATCGTCGATCCTTCGGACGGAAACGTCAAGCTGGACATGGTCACCGATCCCCAGGCGCGCGTGGTAGCACATGTCTCATCCTCGACCGAGCTGCTGGACGGGATCCGCCACGCCAGCCTGCTGGGCAACGCCGATCTCGACCTGACCGGACAGGGCGCACGGAACTGGCTGACGGGCAACCGGGGTGATAACGACATCCGTGGCGGTGGCCGTGGCGACTGGATCCACGGCGAAGAGGGAGACGATCACCTGTTCGGGAATCGTGGCAACGACAGGCTTTACGGCAACGAGGGCAGAGACCTGCTCAATGGCGGCATCGGCCGGGATCGCCTGTGGGGCGGCAGTGGTGACGATCGCTTGGTTGGTGGCAACGGCAAGGACATGCTGAATGGCGGCGGCGGCGACGACACGCTGCTCGGCGGGCGGCACCGCGACATTCTAAAGGGCGGCTCGGGTGAAGACGTCCTGAACGGCGGTCATGGCAACGATGTTCTGCGCGGGAATGCGGGCGCGGATACCTTCGTCTTCGAACAGGGGCGCGACCGTATAAAGGACTTTCACGACAATGTCGATACGATCGCAATCGACGCCGACCTGGCGCGGGGCATGAGCGTGGCGGACATCCTAGACGCCGGGTCCGTTTCCCATGGTCGCGCGGTATTCGATTTCGGCCATGGTGACATCCTGACGATCAACCACGTCGACAACCTGAGCATTCTAGCCAACGACATGATTATCCTTTAATCCCGCAGCCGCGCCCGCTGTCGGGCGCGGAGGGTGCCGATGACCACGAATTCCGATGCCCGCCCCCTCATTCTGGGGGCCTCGGGGCGTTTGGGGCGCGCGCTGGCGCGGTCCTGGCCCGCAGGTACGCCCGCGCCGCTGCGGCAGACCCGCGACGGGGCAGGGGGCACGCTGGCCTGGGACATCCTGAACGCCCCCGCCCCCGCCCTGCCGCCCATCGACAGCGTTTTCGTGCTGGCGGGCGTCACCCACGGCACGCCCGAAGCGTTGGCGCTGAACACGGAACTGGCACGGGTGGGCGCGGACCTGGGCGCGCGGCTCGGCGTGCCGGTCCTCCTCGCCTCCTCCCAGGCGGTCTATGGCCCGCAGCCGGGGCTGCTGCGCGAGGATGCGCCGTTGCGGCCCGCCAGCGACTACGGCCGCGCTAAGGCGGCGATGGAGGCCGCGGTCACCGGTCCCCATGTCACCCACCTGCGGATCGGCAACGTGGCGGGCTGCGATGCACTGGCGGCCGCCATCGCGCGGGGCGGCGTGGTGCTGGACCGCTTCGTGGACGGGCAGGGACCGCGCCGGGCCTGGTGCACGCCCGGCGACCTGGCCCGGGTGCTGCTGGCGCTGCGCAGTGCGCCCGTGCGGCCGCAGGTGGTGAACGTCGCGCGCCCGGGCCTGGTGGCGATGGCGGACGTGCTGGCGGTGGCGGGCGTGGCCTTCGACTGGACCCCGGCCCCGCCCGGGGCGCTGCCCAGGATGGCGCTAGATGTGACCCTGTTGCAGGGGATCTGCCCGCTGCCGCTCGCCGACGCACAGGCCGTGGCCGAGGCGCTGGCATGACCCCGTCCAAGCGGACGCTGGACCTTGGCCTGGCCCTGTTGCTGGCGGTGCTGCTGGCCCCGGTGCTGGCGGTGCTGCTGGCGGCGCTGGCGCTGACCGAAGGGCGGCCATTCTTATATGTCAGCGAACGGATGCGTAGCCCCACCCGGGCCTTCGGCCTGATCAAGCTGCGCACCATGCCGGTCGGGGCCGACCGGGTCGGCGGCGTCACGGGGGGCGACAAGCAGCAGCGGATGAGCCGGATGCACCGGCTGCTGCGCCGGACCCGCGCGGACGAGATCCCGCAGCTGTGGAACGTGATACGGGGCGACATGAGCCTGGTCGGGCCCCGTCCGCCGCTGCGCCGCTACGTGGAGGATTACCCGGACCTCTACGGTGCTGTGCTGGAAAGCCGCCCGGGTATCACCGGGCTGGCGAGCCTGGTGTTCCATGGCCACGAAGAGCGGCTGCTGGCGGCCTGCGCAACGCCCGAGGAGACCGACGCGGTCTATCGCCGGCGCTGCATCCCCGCCAAGGCGCAGCTGGACTTGATCTATGCGCGCCACCGGAGCCTGTGCTGGGACCTGGCGCTGATTGGGCAGACGGCCCTGAAGCCATTTCGCAGAGACTAAATGTAATCGACCCTCTCGGCCAGTGCGGTCCAGTCGGTGATACCGGAGAGGGTTAGCCTGTCACCGCCGCGGCCGCCGTCGAGCGTGTCGCTGCCGTCGCCGCCCAGCAGGTGTCGTAGCCCGTGCCACCGTCGAGCAGGTCGCCGTCACGGTGAAGCTTTTCAGCCGGTCATCGCCGGCGCGGCCGATCAGGATGTCGCGGCCACGGCCGCCAAAGATCCGATCGCAGCCGCCGTGTCCGTCAATCAGATCGTTGCCGCAGCATCGGCCAGGCGGAGAGGTCGATGCGGTCGACGTCGACCTCGAAGTCCATAATCTTGTCGCGGGCACCGTCGGGGGCCAGCACGAAGATGTCGGCCCCGGCACCCCCCGCCATCACGTCGATGCCGCCGCCGTCGCGCAGGATGTCGTCGCCCTAGCCGCTGTTCAGCTGGTCGTTACCCACGCCGCCGACGTTGGTGAGGGTCATGGCAGTGGTGTCGGCGATCGTGGAGCAGTTCACCATCTGCCCGCCAGGGAGCAACTGCAGCACGGTGATGCCGTCGTCGCCACTGGCGATGACGTAGACCTCTTTGCGGTAGGCCACGACCTCCAGCTCCACCCCGGCACTGAAGCGGGTTTCGCGGGTGTCGAGCAGGTGATCGGTCACGGTGAGTGACACGTCGCTTTCCGTCCGCTGCACGGTCAGGTTGCCGTTGCTGGCGGGATCGCGCAGGGTCAGGCCCCCCGTCGTGTCCCCGCCGGTCAGCAGCATGCTCTCGGCCGCGAGGCCTAGCGGCGTGATCCACCCGGTATCTCCCGGGCGCAGGGGTCCGGTGTAGGCCTCGCCGTCGCACAGGCTCAGGCCGGTGCCGGTGATCGTCCAACTGTCGAGCGTCCCGTCATAGCGGGTGCTGGCGTAAATCTGGCGTCCAGATCACGAGGTCGGTGAGATGGGACATGTCGGCGGTGCCGCTGCGCACCGCCTGTGTGACCCGCGTCAATTCGCCCATTGGTCCTGTTTGCCCCTGCCGTTGAAACCGCGGATCGGTGTCGGCCAAGGGCAGGGCGGGGCCGAATGGGTCACGGCGGGGGCCCTTGCCGCAGGTTTGAAGAGGATTTCGCACAATTTGCGCGGGTTTGCGCCACACCGGCGGGCCAAAAGCGGCACCGCGCGGGTGCCGACGCTTGAAAAGCCGCGATCCTGCGCGCAAAAGAGGTCTGCAGTCGGGGATTGTGAGGACGATGATTTACAGATGGGTCAGCGCATTGTCGCGCCGCCGCAAGCGCGCGGTCCTGCTGGCCGTGGACGTGGCCCTGATCCCGCTTGCCTTGCTGGGCGCGCTGGCGTTGCAGGGCAGCTCCGACACGGGTGCGACCATCGTCGGCAACTGGCTGGCGCTGCCCCTGCTGATGGCAATCGGCGGCCTGCTGTCATCGGTGCTGGGCCTGCCTCAGGTGCAGCTGAAGTCCTATGAAAGCCACGCCATCGCCCTGACTGGCCTGCATGCGGTGCTGCTGGGGTTGGCCGCGGCCGTGCTGGACGACATGGCGGGGTTCGCCACACCGTTGGCCAATTTCATCAACTTCGCGCTGGTCTACTTCCTGCTGGCGGTCAGCGCGCGCATGGGGATGCTGCAAGTGCTGCTGGGCATCTACCGGCGCGGACAGGACCAGTCCCGCGTGCTGATCTACGGGGCCGGCTCGACGGGCCGGCAACTGGCCGCCGCCCTGCGCACGGACGAGACGGTCTTTCCCATCGCCTTCATCGACGACAACGGGGCAGCGCAGGGTACGATCATCCAGGGTCTGACGGTCTACGGGCCGATGGCGATCCCGACGCTGATCAAGACCCATTCCATCGACCGGGTGCTGCTGGCGATGCCCTCTGCCCCGCGGCCCAAGCAAGCGCAGCTGTCGCGCAAGCTTGAGGACATGGGTCTCGAGGTGCAGGCGGTGCCGTCCTTCGCCCAGCTGACGGGCCGGGTGCCGCTGTTGGACCAGTTGCAGCCCGTGGTGCCGGGGCGGTTCCTTGGGCGCGCGGCGCTGGACGCCGCCCTGCCCGACAGCGGCACCACTTATGCGGACCGGGTGATCCTGATCACTGGGGCCGGCGGGTCGATCGGGTCGGAACTCTGCCGTCAGCTGCTGATGCGGGGGCCTGCCAGGCTGGTGCTCTTCGAGATCAGCGAACTGGCGCTTTACACCATCGACATGGAACTGCGCGCCCTGCTGCGCAAGCAGAAGATCGAGATCGTACCGGTGCTGGGGTCGATCACCGACGCGGGCCTGATGGCGCGGGTGATGGCGGAACAGAAGGTGCAGGTCGTGCTGCACGCCGCCGCCTACAAGCACGTACCGCTGGTGGAACGCAATCCGGTGGTGGGCATGTCCAACAACGTGCTGGGCACGCAAGTACTGGCGCAGGCCGCCGCCAACGCGAGAGTGGAACGCTTCATCCTGATCTCCTCGGACAAGGCGGTGCGGCCCAAGAACATGATGGGTGCCTCCAAGCGCATGGCCGAACTGGTGGTGCAGGACTTGGCCAGCCGGACGCGGGGCACGGTGTTCACCATGGTCCGCTTCGGCAACGTCATGGGATCGTCAGGGTCGGTCATCCCGCTGTTCCAGGACCAGATCTCCAAGGGCGGCCCGGTGACGCTGACCCACCGGGAGGTCACGCGCTTCTTCATGACGATCCCCGAGGCCGCCAAGCTGGTGCTGGTGGCGGGGTCATTCGCATCGGGAGGCGATGTCTTCGTGTTGGACATGGGCGACCCCATTTCGATCTACGATCTGGCGCGGCAGATGATCTCGGCCGCGGGCTACTCTGCGCGCGACGAGGCCAATCCCGACGGCGACATCGAGATCCGCATCACCGGCCTGCGCCCCGGCGAGAAGATCCACGAAGAACTGCTGATCGGTCAAGGCCAGCTGACTACGCCGCATCCCAAGATCCTGCAGGCGAACGAGGCGGCGCTGTCCGAGATCGAGATCGCAAGCGCGCTGAAGGCGCTGCGAAAGGCCATTGAGGCCGCCGACGAGGTCGCCTTGCGCGCAGTCGTCGCCCGCTGGGTCGAAGGCGGTGCCCATTTCGCGGGCGGGGCCGAGGGCCAGAGTTGAGGGGTGCCTGCCGCTGGCCAGATCAGGAACTTATCCGGTGCACCGTTGCGGCTGGGCAGAAAGACATTGTCCCTGATCTTCAGGTGCATGACGGCACACCCGCCATGCTTTGCCGCGCGGGTCATCCGAACAGGCCTAGATTGACCATCTGGAACACGATCAGTTTGCGGGTCTGATACGATATCATCATGGCATGAGTTCACCTGATCCGACCACCCGGCACAAGTTGAATGACATCGCTGCGCCCCCGTTGTCACCGGGGTTTGCCGGGGGCGGGCAGGTTCGTTAAGACGCCAATGACATCTTAGCGAAAGGTCCCCCATCATGCCCCCCAAGTTCGGTACCTCCGGCCTACGCGGCCTTGTCACGGACCTCACGCTCGATCTGGTCGCCGACCACGTCCGCGCCTTCATCGCGGCCTGTCCGGTGGGGACAGGGCTTTACGTAGCGCGCGACCTGCGGTCGTCCTCGCCGGCGATCGCGGACATGGTAATCGCCGCCGCACGCGCCGAGGGACTGCATGTGACCGACTGCGGTGCGGTGCCGACACCGGCGCTGGTGCTGGCGGCCATGGGCGCGGGCGCGGCGGCGGTGATGGTGACCGGCAGTCACATTCCCGCCGATCGCAACGGGCTGAAGTTCTACGTGCCCCAAGGCGAGATTGACAAAGCGGACGAGGCTGCGATCTTGGTCAATCTGGGTCGCGCATCGGCTGAAAAGCCCGGAACAGCGACCGAAAACACGACTGCCGGTGCAGACTACGTGACGCGGACTGTGGGTGCCTACGGACGGGTGCTGACCGGGCGGAGCATCGGCGTCTACAGCCATTCCGCCGTGGGGCGCGACCTACTTCTGGATATCGTAGCGGGGCTGGGTGCGTCAGTGGTGGAACTGGGCCGGTCCGACACCTTCATCCCCGTCGATACCGAGGCCGTCGATCCCGCGATCCGCGCGCAACTGCGGGTCTGGGCACAAGAACACGCGCTGGATGCCATCGTATCCACCGACGGTGACGGCGACCGGCCCCTGCTGACCGACGAGACGGGCGTGGTCATCATGGGCGATATCCTCGGCCAGATCACGGGTACCGCCCTTGGGGCGGAGATTGCCGTAACGCCGGTGTCGTCGAACACCGGGGCGGAGCAACTGTTCGGGACCGTGGTGCGCACACGCATCGGCTCGCCCTTCGTGATCGCCGGCATGGCGGAGGCGGGGGGCCGGGTCGTGGGATACGAGGCGAACGGCGGCTTTCTGCTGGGCTTTGCGGCCGAGGGCCCTGCCGGCCCCTTGCCGCCCCTGATGACCCGCGACGCGGTGCTGCCCTTCGTGGCACCGCTGGTCGCTGCGACCGGAGGGCTGGCGGCGCTGGTGGCCAGCCAGCCCGCGCGCTTTACCGCCGCCGACCGGCTGCAGGAGGTGCCGACGGAAAAGAGCCTTGCGCTTGTCGCGTCTTTCGATGCCAATCCGGGAAGACGGGCGGATTTCCTGTCACTGTTTGACGGGATCGAAGCCGGGGTGGACCGCACCGACGGGCTGCGCATGACCCTGGCGGACGGGCGGATAGTGCATCTGCGCCCTTCGGGCAATGCACCCGAGCTGCGGTTCTACGCCGAGGCCGACAGCCCGGCTGTGGCAAAAGACATGCTGGCACAGGGGCTTGCCATGCTGCAGGCGAAACTAGGGTGAACCTTTGAGATGACCGCCTCCCGAGCTTCCTGCGCGCCACGCCGAACGGGCTGAAGGCCAAGACTTCAACATTGGCGGTCCCTGGACCCAGATGACGCCGTCTTCAGGCTCCATGCCGATAGGGAGATCATGAAGCTGGTCGACTGTTTTGCCCAGTTCGGCGGCGACGCGCTCGACAGTTTTGACGGCGTAGACCTTCTTCAACTGCATGATCAGGTGGCTTGGCGCAAGATCGCGGCTGCGAACACGAATTGGCCGAGGAACTGGACGGAGTTCCAAGTGCCGGGCAGCTGCCCGATCCCGATCCCGATCCCGATCCCGAGGCCTAGCGTCGGCAGTTTGGACCTGACCCGTCAGCTTTGCCACCGTCACGGTGCAGAAGGTGGGCCTCGAAAGCTATGACGCGCTTGTCGCGCCGATAGCCTGGATGGGGGAGACAGCATGAAGACTGCATATCCCATCGACGAGGCACGTCTCGGCATCATGCTGAACGAGTTGCGCCTGCCCACGATCAAAACCCTCTGGCCGCAGTTCGCTGAAGCGGCTGATCGCGAAGGCTGGCCAGCAGCGCGCTTCCTCGCGGCCATCGCTGAGCACGAGCTGGCCGAGAGCGCCAATCGCCGGATCGGACGTCATCTCGCCGAAGCGCATCTGCCGCCAGGCAAGACGCTCGACAGCTTTGCCTTCGAGGCTGTCCCAATGATCTCCAAGGCGCAAGTCATGGCCATGGCTGCGGGAGACAGCTGGCTGGCGCGTCCTGTTCACCAGAACGACTGATCTGGTCCAGAAACTGCAGGTCGCGCGGTGCGAATTGCAGCTCAAGGCCGCCCTTGCCAAGCTCGACAAGTTCGACCTGCTCATCCTTGATGACCTCGCCTACGTCACCAAGAATCAGGCCGAGACCAGCGTGCTGTTCGAGCTGATATCGGCCCGATACGAGCGGCGATCCGTTCTGATCACCGGGAACCAGCCCTTCGGCGAATGGAACAGGGTCTTTCCGGACCCGGCCATGACGCTCGCGGCCGTCGACCGGTTGGTCCACCCCGCCACGATCGACCGGGTGCTGGCCCCGGTCCGGGCAGGCGCTTCGGGCGGGCGGCGTCGGCGCAATACCCATTCCTCAGCAGTGCGGCGCAGTGTGCCGATCCGGACCTTTGCAGATTGGAACGACCCTGTGCCTGGATACATGGAGGCAGATCTTGTGGCACATAGTGGCCCGTCGGCAAGCGGCAGCTTCGTGCAGACGCTAACACTCACCGATATCGCTACGGGATGGACGGAATGCGCGCCGCTGCTGTTTCGCGAGCAGCGCCTGCTGAGCGAGGTGATGACCGCGCTGCGTCCGGTATTGCCGTTTCCGTTGCTCGGCTTCGACACGGACAATGACAGCGTGTTCATGAACGAGACGATCAAGGGCTGGTGCGAGGAGGCGCATGTCGAGTTCACCCGGTCCCGGCCATATCGCAAGAATGATCAGGCCCATGTCGAACAAAAAAACGGTGCCATCGTGCGCCGGATGGTGGGCTATCGCAGATATGCGGGCATCGACGCTGCCGCCGAACTGGCATGCCTTTATCGCAGCATGCGGCTCTACGTGAACTTCTTCCAACCCTCGTTCAAGCTGATGGAGAAGACCCGGGACGGTGCCCGGGTGACCAAGCGCTATCACCCGCCGCTGGCACCGTTTCAGCGCGTGCAGGCCCATCCCGCGGTCTTGCAGGCCGCCAAGGACGCGCTTGTGGCGCAGTTCAAGCAGCTCGATCCGGTCGCCCTGCTCCACGACATTCGCCGGGCACAGGCACGGTTGACGGCGCTGGCCGATGCAACGCCATTCGCTGAAAACGACGGCAATCCCAAGGCGGACGTCGAAAATTTCCTCAACGGTCTGCGCCATGCCTGGAAGGAGGGCGAGGTCAGGCCCACGTCACGGAGAAAGCCGCCTATCCCCCGAGGTCGGCGACGGCCCGATCCGCTCGCAAAGGTCACCGACGATCTCAAGGCGTGGTTCGACGAGGACCCGTCAAAAACCGGACATGAGCTTTTGTGCAGGCTTCAGGCCGCCCATCCAGATGCCTATCCTGACATGTTGCTGCGCACCGTACAGCGCCGCGTGAAAATCTGGAGAGCAGAATTGGCCAGATCATTGGTGTTCGGAGTCAGCGGGGCCATGGTTGCTGATGACCTCTGACACGCTGCGCAATCTGGAAGCTCCGCGCGCCAGAGGTCATCAGCAACCGCCTAAACTTGGGTTCTGCAGGAGAATGAAATCTACCAGGAACATTCGGCTGAGGCAACGACATGGTTCTTCAGGAACATATTCGGATGCGGCAATACGAGGTCTCATTAAGATTGTCGCGCTATACCTCGCATCTGGCTCACCAGTGCGGTCCTGTGATTGACGAGGCGGCGTCGCGCCCGATGCAGGGCCTGAATGTCCTGTTGCTCTTCTGAGTTGATCGGCACGACCTTCATGTTCGGCAGCATCGCTCCGCGAGATGAAAGATCCACGTGTTGAGCGATTGCTCAACCTGCGCCAATCGGCGTAAACACTGACCGGACTCAAATCGCTGCCGGATGAAAGTTCAGTGATGGCTTTAACACTCACCCCAACGGCACATTGCGATGCCGTCGGGAGGAGCATCCACGCATCAACAGACCTGTCACGGCAAAATGTAAGGCGGTCGGTCTCTATTCGTCTTCGGTAGTTCCCATATTGGCTTCGTGATGCGCGACCGCATCCTTAACGTTGGGATAATAAGTCAGGTATCCCCCTTCCAGCACGGCTCCGGCATCGCAAAGCTGCAGGATCTGCCTCGTGGAGTGGGTGACAACTACTGCACCAGCGGTCTTCAACCGCTCTTTAAATACCAGCTTGCTCTTCAGTTTGAATGCAGCATCACCCACCGATGTCACCTCATCCACAAGATAGGTATCAAAGGGGATTCCGATCGAGATGCCAAAAGCTAGCCTAGATTTCATGCCGGAGGAATAGTATCTTACAGGCAGGTGGAAGTGGCCGCCCAACTCGGCAAAATCCTCGACGAAAGCCATTAGACCCTCGGTGTCGATCCCATAGACCCGAGCAATAAATCGGGTGTTTTGCGCGCCGGTCATATCACGGTGAAAGCTGCCGGCAAAGCCCACAGGCCAAGACATGGTGCCTTTGATCCGAATGTTTCCACTGTCGGGTCGCATCGTACCTCCGATCATCTCCATCAGGGTCGATTTTCCGGCTCCGTTGCGCCCTAGAAGGCCTACAGCCTTGCCTGATGGGAAAGTGCAGCTGATGTCACGGGCCACATGTTTGAAGCCGTTAGGCGTTTGGAACTTCTTGTTGAGGTTCTCGAACTTAATCATTGTGCGAACAGGCCCCAAATCAACGGCGGTCGCGAACAGCATAGTAGACAAGGCTCATGATCGCCCAAATTAGGAAGGCAAAGATACCGATAATGGTAACGATCAGACCCCGTTGCGGATACTGAGACTGTTCTGCCGTTGTCGGACTAATGTACGCAGCCAGATAAAGGCTCTGGCGATTGGCTGCCGCAAGTGCTGAATCTAAGGCACGCAGTGCTGCGGCATAGGCGGTTTCGGCAAACTCGCGATCCACGGTCAAACGTTCAAATTCGGCGATGGTCGTAGCATATTCGACGCCGCCTGAAATCCCACCACCGGTCCCGAACTTCTGCCGTTCATCGGCGATGCGGGCCTCGATCACGTCCAGTCTGCGACGTGCCTGTTCAACCCGCGGATCGTCGCTGTTGGTCGTTTCAGAGATCATATCATATTCAATAAGTGCTGCGGCCTGCTGTGTCTGCAAGGTCGTCAGAAGGCCCATTTGGGCCTGAATATCAGCATTTGGGTCAACAATCTGGTTATTCAGCCGAAAAGATGTAAGGGCTTCGCGGGCCGCCTTCAGGCGTTCAAGTGCAAGGTTCAGATCCTCTTGCGCATACCGCGTCGCATCGTTGCGCGCAGTGGCGGAGAGTGCGTTGATCATGGCTGAACTCTCAGCGTAGATTTCTTGGGCAATCGCGGTGGCGTCCTCAGGTGTAAATGCCAGCACGCGCAGTTCCATCAGGCCAGAGGCGCTGTCGTAGGAAATGTGGACCATCCGTTGCCAGTAGTCGGTAAGATCCTCGATAGTACCGTCGTTGTGATAGCCGAACACGGGGTCGAGATCGGTCAAGACAGCGTAGCGCTGCGACAGGTTCAGAGCCGTTTCGACTTTGCGTACCATTTCCTGGCTCAGAATGAATTCATACAAGATGTCGGTGTCACGCGACGTCGATCCTCCCAAAGTACTAGTCAAACCACCAAGTAGATCAGAGGCGCTGGCGGCGTCTTCCGACCGGACTGTAAAGGCAAGGGTTGAGGCATATTGATCGGCGGCCCGGGTATAGAGGTAATACGCTGAAACGACGATTGGCAGTAGGAAGACCAAGATGAAGGTCAAAAACAAACCATAATGGCGCTTCCGAATTCGAGCAGCCGGAGCCAAAGGGCGGATGACCACCCCGCTTTCTGCTGCTGCACGCAGAGCCGCCCGACGCGCCTTACGTTTCTCCTGCTTTTTTGCTTTCTCAAGCAATTCGTCTTGGCCGAGAGTGCTATCCATGAATATCTGCTTTATTGCCCTGCTTCGTAGCGCTTTGCCTAATACCTTGTGCGAAGATTTGCTACTATTTCGCCTGTAACGCCTTGTTGCGTCCGCGATTACCTAAAAGACCATCGAGGATTCTTTGCCACGTCAGCCAATTATATGCGCTCGCTCGCCTGCGTTAGAGTGCCGCCCGCGCCGTCACCAGATGATTAGTTGGCACCAGCGGTCACATAAAGGGCTTGGCGGCTTGGCGCGCGATATCGACGCCATTGCAGCAGTAGTATTAGATACTCCACAGTGGCATGTAAATGAACCGTTTGCCTATGGTGCCGCAATCGTGTTTCAAGTGGACGGGGCGGGAAAGATGGTGTTTCCATCCGCATCTGGCGCGAAGGCAGCTTCATATGTATGAGACCCTCTGGGGCTGCCCAGCAGCAGGACTTGGCAAAGAGACCAGGTTCCCAAAATGTTCACGAGGATCACAACGGAGCCTGTAAAGTACACGGGCAAGAGGGCTAGCATAGCGTGTGGCGAGCCAAGTGCGGCTCGGTGTCAAGGGCTTCACGGACTATCACGTCCATATTGGCAGCGGTAGGTGCCCAGACGGCCGGCTAACATCATATTAGACACTGTTTTTCGCCTCCTTGATAAAGTTTTGCCAGCATTGCCAACCTTGTCGGTTGGCGAATCGGATTTGAAAAAAGCTTAGCCTGGGGGCGCTGCGGCCTAAGAAGATAAATTGAGGAACCTGACGAGGGTTGCAATGAGAATGTTCCGACAAAGGTTGAAACCGCTCGTCAAGCCGTTAGCGATCCGGTTCGGACTACATCCGTCGCCACTTCGGTTGTCTATGGTGGTCGCGACGTATAATGTTGCTCTCTATATCGACGCTTTCTTCGACAGTCTTGTCGCACAGACGACAGGCCTTGCCGGGCTGGAAGTGATTGTCGTCAACGACGGATCTACAGATGGATCAGGCAATCTGGCTGACGCATGGGCTGCACGCTATCCTGACATAATCCGCGTAATCCATCAGGGTAATCAAGGCGTTGCCATGGCGCGTAACGTGGGGCTTGCCGCAGCAACGGGAGAGTGGATCTGCTTTTCTGACCCGGATGACTTCTTTTCACTAGACTACATTGCGCATATTCGTGCTGAGATAATGAGGCCTGAAGCGGAAAACTTGGTCGCTGTCGTGGCGAATATGAAGTTTTATTATGAAGCAACAGACAGCTACGGTGACGAACATCCTTTGCGGTTTCGGTTCGCCAACGGTATCCAAAGACACGACAGTACGGATCCGGGTCGGTTCATCGTGCCGCATACTAGTAGCGTCTTCATGCGTCGTGAGAGGATTCTGGCGCACGGCCTGCAGTTCGATCCGGCAGTTAGACCAAGTTATGAGGATGCACACTTCATCATCCGCCTGCTTGTGCGGGAGCCCGGCGGAACGATCACCTTTCTTCCGGCCCCTATCTACTATTATCGCAGGCGGGCGGCGGCAACGTCCTTGATCGACGGTATTGTCGCGAACCCGGACTGGTACGCACCGCACCTTGAAGGTGCTTATCGGCCGCTGCTAAAGGACGCAGAAGATTTGAGAGGCAAGGTGCCAAATTTCGTTCAGGCCAATATCTTGCTCAGCCTCATGTCCAAGATCCGTCATGTGACAGGTCCCCGGTTCAATCCTGATGTTTTGGATGCAGAGCAGCGTGCGGCCTTCATCGACGAGATGGCCAAGGTAATGGCGCATATTTCGACCGATGTTTTGCAGGCTATCCAGCTGCCAAGATTGCCAGATATTCATCGCAACGCGCTGCTTTATGTCTACAAGAAATGCCCTCCGGTGCGTCCGGCGCGTGTGGTGTTGGTTGAGGGAATAACGGATGGCAGTGAAAGTGTCTTCGTATTCCGCTGGCAAAGCCCTGAAGGGGCCGGACAAAGTATTCAGGCCATGGTCAACGGTACCCCGCCGCAAGAGGCTGTCCTAACCGAAACGGCCAAAACATTGTTGGGAAAACCTTACATCGTAGAGCAGATGCTGCAGTTACGGATGTCGAAATTACAATCGGTGCTTTTTGTGTGCGAAGGGCAGACGATTAGCATTCAATATGCAGGCCGTGATGTGGGGCCAGCGGCCCATCATGATCAGTTGATCGCCGCCTTGCAAATTAGCGTTTGAACTTGCCGGACACCCTGTCATGTGGTGTGACAGTGGAGACATGTCTTTGACCAACTTCCCTCGCAAGTCCGGCAAATCGCGCAGAGGCCTTGTCGTCCGTACTGGACGCACGACTATCGCGCTGATGCTACGCGAAATGGGTTCGACCTATGGGCGGACGCCAGGAGGCTACGTATGGGCAATTTTGGAACCGATCGGGATGATCGTTCTGCTTGCGGCGGCTTTCTCGCTCGTTGTGCGCGCCCCGTCCTTGGGAACGAGTTTTATCGTCTTTTACGCGACCGGGTATCTTCCCTACCAGTTCTTTTCCACAACAGCGGTAAAGACAGGCCGCGCGCTGCAATATTCGCGTTCCCTTCTATCATATCCCAGCGTGCTGTGGATCGATGCCTTCCTAGCCCGGTTCATGCTCAATTTCCTGACCAGCACAATGGTGTTCTGCATCGTAATGACGGGGATCGTGATCTTCGTCGATGCACGGGTCTCGCTGGATATCTTTCCGGTGATCATCGGCCTGTCGTTGGCGGCTTGCCTCGGTCTGGGTATTGGTATGGTCAACTGCCTTTTGGGGGGGCTCTTTCCAATCTGGCTTAGCATCTGGTCGATTGTTAGCCGACCATTATTCCTAGCTTCGGGCGTGTTGTTCATTCTCGAGGACATGCCGCGATCGATCCAAGATATTCTTTGGTGGAACCCCCTAGTACATGCGACGGGGCTGGTGCGATCGGGTTTTTATTCGACCTACGAGCCCAACTACATTTCACTGCCTTACGTCTGGGGCCTCACGCTGGTCCTAATCGTGCTGGGGCTGGTGTTCATGAAGCCAAACTACCAGCGGGTTCTCGAGATGTGAGAGCGGCCAACCGAAGCCGCGCTCCGAAGGAGAGGATATCGACATGCCTTTGCCATCTGTGATTGAAGCCGACATGACCTTGGTGCGCAACAGCGGCTTTTTCTCCGCCGAATGGTATGTCGCCCGCTACCCGGACGTAGCCCTGTCAGGCATCGATCCGCTGACACATTTCCTCTCGTTCGGCACCTTGCTGGGCCGTGATCCCGGCCCCAATTTCAGTTCTCTTTATCACCGTGAGCATTACGGCCCCGGCGTCGTTGGGCGACGGAATGCACTGGTCCACCATCTCTGTAATCCCGATGCGCAGGGGCAAGAAGACCGTGTCTTGATGGCGGCTGGTCGGCTGGCGGCCACGGGGCAACCAGAGCAGGCCTTGGACCGGGCGCGGCGCGACCTACCCATGGACCTTCGGCATTCCGCCGCGGCGCTGGAGGCGAACCTTGCAATCGCGAGGCATGACCTGGCCGGGTGGGAGGCGGCCCTCAACCGTTACCTTGCCCACTATGGCCAGGTGCCGCTGAAACTGGACCGGGATGCGGCGACGATGCTCGAACGGCTGGCCTGCGCGCCGCTGCCGACCGTAGCGGAGGGGCCGCTCGTCAGCGTCCTAATGGCGGTCTGGAATTGCGATGGCACGGTCGAAGCGGCCATCTCCTCGATCCTTGCGCAAACATGGCGGCCACTCGAGCTTCTGATCGTGGATGACGCGAGCACGGACCGGACGTGGAATACCATTCAGCGGATGGCCGCACGCGACGGGCGCATCCGGTGCTGGCGCAACGGCCGCAACGTCGGACCTTACGTGTCCAAGAACCTGGCCCTGCGACACGCGCGCGGCGACTTCGTGACAGGACACGACGGCGACGACTGGGCCCACCCGCAGCGCTTGGCGCATCACGTCGGCTACATGCTGACCGACGGACAAGCCCTGCCGGTGACAGGGCTGAAGGCCCTGCGGATGCAACCCGACGGGACATTCACCTATCTGTCACGCGCTCGCACCGCGTTTTCCGATGACGGCTTTTTGCGGCATGCGCCTATCAGCTTTATGTTCCGACAGGATTTTCTGATACAAACCTTGGGGTTCTGGGACAATGTCCGCTTTGGCGGCGATACCGAACTGTCGCGCCGCGCACAGGCCGCGACCGGCGGGCCGGTGCCTGAACGCCCCTTTGTGGGTATGATCTGCCTT
>NZ_JBMERN010000017.1:0-68504 GCF_049310965.1 Loktanella sp. DJP18
CTAGACGAAAAGTCATATTCAGTTTCGAAGGATTTTAAGCGATCCTCGCCCGACACTTGTGCGGCGTGCATTGACGTTATGAATTTCAGGCGAACCCGCGAAACGATCATCGAGGTCGCCATTCCATCCGACCTGCGGTCCGGTTTCGGGGTCCTCAGGGTCAATGCAGTCGAATCGGTCCAACCGCTGATGATCGATCCATGCCGTCCCGACCGGCAACGCGGCGCGTGCCTCGATCGGATTTTCCAACCACTTGTCGGCGAGAAGCCGCCGCACCCGCACGCGTCGCACGTTGATGGGGGACGGGACTGGATATGACCAATGACAAGAGCACGATCATGGAACAGATAACCGACCGGTTCGCTGATCCCAAACTGATTTCCCAGTCTTTGCTGGACAGGACAGGTCATGCGATCCTGACGGGCGATCTGCCGCTGTATCTGTCCTGCTACACGCTACCCCACCGCATTGCGTTGTTCGAAGGCGAACGGGACGTTCCCGATGTCGCGGCCCTGACCGACATCTTCAACGATGTGCGAAGCCTCTATGCGAATCTTGGCGTGACGACGCTGGAACGTTGCTGCACAGAGGCCACGCATGTCGGGCCGAACCGGGTGGATGCGCATTTCGAAAGCCGCGCGCTGGCCGGAACGCAACTGGTCCTTCGTCCGATCCCTGCCCCTGACAGAGCTTCATTACATCGAGGGCACCTGGCGGATCGGCAATTGCCAGTATGCCATTGCCGACGCACCCCGTCTGACCGATGCCCTGATCCGACCTCGAAGATAGGCGGCGTCACATGTGGATGACGCGGCCGTAGGCGTCCAGTACGCTTTCGTGCATCATCTCGGACAGCGTCGGGTGTGGAAAGACGGTGTTCATCAGGTCCTCTTCCGTCGTTTCAAGCTGACGCCCGACCACATAACCCTGGATCAGTTCGGTGACTTCGGCCCCGACCATATGTGCGCCCAGCAACTCGCCGGTTTTGGCGTCGAACACCGTCTTGATCATCCCTTCGGATTCACCAAGCGCGATGGCCTTGCCGTTTCCGATGAAGGGGAATCTGCCGACCTTCACCTCAAATCCCAGTTCCTTGGCCTTCGCCTCGGAATAGCCGACAGAGGCGACCTGCGGATAACAGTAGGTGCAGCCGGCGATGCTTTCGGGCTTCACGGCATGCGGATGGCCGCCCGCGATCAGTTCGGCCACCATGACGCCCTCGTGGCTGGCCTTGTGCGCCAGCCAGGGGGCGCCCGCGATGTCACCGATGGCATAAAGCCCTTCGACCCCGGTGCGGCAGTATTCGTCCGTCACGACATGGGTGCGGTCGATCTTAACGCCCAACTCCTCCAGCCCGAGGTTTTCGACGTTGCCGACGATCCCCACGGCGGAAATCACGGTGTCGAATACCTTCTTCTCGACCTTGCCGCCGACCTCGATATGCGCCGTGACGCGGCCCGCCTTGGTGTCGCGGTCCAGCTTCTTGACCACAGCCTTTTCCATGATCGTCATGCCCTGCTTGATGAACTGCTTCTTCGCAAAGGCCGAGATTTCCGCGTCTTCCACAGGCAGAATGCGGTCCATCACCTCGACGACCGTGGTCTTGGAACCCATCGTGTTGAAAAAGCTTGCAAATTCGATGCCAATCGCACCGGACCCGATGACCAGCAGGTCCTTGGGCATCCGCGACGCCTTCAGCGCATCCTTGTAGGCCCAGACCAGCTCGCCGTCCGCCTCCAGCCCCGGCAGGTTGCGGGCGCGCGCACCGGTGGCCAGCACGATGTTCTTCGCCGTCAACTCCTCGGTTCCCTTCTCGGTCTTGACCGAGACCTTGCCCTTGGAAGTTATCTTTGCCTCGCCCATGACGACGGTGATCTTGTTTTTCTTCATCAGGTGGCCGATGCCGCCGGACAGTTGCCCCGCCACCTTGCGCGACCGCGCGACGACGGCGGACAGGTCGAAATCGACCTTGTCCACCGACAGGCCGAATTCCTTGGCACGGTGCATTAGGTGGAACACCTCTGACGACCGCAGCAGCGCCTTGGTCGGGATGCAACCCCAGTTCAGGCAGATGCCGCCCAGATGCTCACGCTCGACGATGACGACCTTCTGTCCAAGTTGCGCTGCACGGATGGCCGCGACATAGCCACCGGGACCGGCACCGATCACGATCACGTCGAAGTTCTGTGCGGCCATGAGGTCTCTCCTGCGGGTCCGTTGAAAACTGGTTTAACACTGAACCATCTCACGCGGAATGGCCAGAGGCCGTGGTCAGGCATCCATGGCCTGGATCTGCCGCAACATCGCGCCATACCCGCCTTCGGCCATGAAGACCGCTTCAGCTTCCGTCGTGGCGCGGTCCAGCGCGTCGTTGCGATAGGGGAACCGGCCGAAATTGCGGATGATCGCCCGGTGCGCGCGGGCATGGTCAAGGTTGCCCCCACCGGCATCGGGCATCCTTGTGTGAAACAGCCGCACCGCGCGGTCCTGATCGGCGAGGTTTTCGGAATGCATCAGCGGCAAGTAGAAGAATTGCCGTGCCGGCGGGTCGATCCGCAGGTCCCAGTCCCGGTCGATCGCCATCTTGGCGGCCGCCATCGCCAACGTGTCCGTGGAAAACGCCTCGGCCCGGCCACGAAACATGTTGCGGGGGAATTGGTCCGACAGGATGACATAGGCCAGCGCCTCGCTCGGACAGGTCAGCCAAAGACCCAGATGACCCTCGGCCGCCCGCTCCCACGTTGCAAGGAAGCCGTCCCGGATGCGGGCATCCAGCGCGTCGTCCTGTTTGTACCAATCTTCCGGCACACAGTCGTCCAGCCAGAAGGTCAGCACATCCTGAGCGGTTTTCATGGCAGTGCCCTCCCCGGCTGGCCTGATTTCGATCAGACAAACAGACGGTTGCCCTTAAGACAAGCGCTATTGCGCAACTTTTGCGGCACCCGGCGGCGAAGTGGCCGCTTCGCCCTCGGCAGCCTCCGCGGCCTCGATATAGACCTCCTGCGCCCATTCGGCCAACACGGGCGTCGTCGTCATCGGCAGGTTCGCGTAACTCGTGTTGTCCTGCGCGATGTCGGCGCGGCTGCGCCGGGTCATGCGGTAGGTGCCGTAGATGCCGACGGCGAACATAAGCACTGCCAGAAACACCCAATATCCGCGCGGCCCCATGCCATCCAGCAGGTAGCCCAGCGTGATCGGCCCCATGATCGCGCCGACCCCGTTGATGAACAGCAACCCGCCCGACGCCGCGGCCATGTCCTCTTTTTCAAGGTAGTCGTTGGTGTAGGCGATCAGCAGCGCATACAGCGGGTTCGACGTGCCACCGACCAGCGCGCCCGACACCACGGCCAGCGTGTAGGAGGCAGGAAAGAACGCGCCCGCAAGGCAACCGAGCCCGCCGACCAACGCGACGGCGATGATGAGGATGCGCCTGTCGATCCGGTCCGAGGCCCAGCCGATGGGATATTGCGCCACCAGTGCGGCCATATAGATAGCCGAGACGAACAGCGAGATTTCGGCCACGGTGAATCCCGCCCGTGCGCCGTAGACGGCGGACATCCCGAACTGTGCCGAAAAGACGCCGCCCAACAGGAACATGCCGACCGCCGCCAGCGGCGAGGTGCGGATCAGTTGCACGACCTTCATCGGCTTGGTGCGGCCAAAGGCCGGCGTTGGCTTGATCGACAGCAGGATCGGCGCAAAGGCCATCGAGACCAGCATCGATGGCACGATGAACAGCGTGAACCCGCTGACGTCGCCCTGCGTGATGATGA
This sequence comes from Loktanella sp. DJP18, assembly GCF_049310965.1. Lineage (NCBI taxonomy): Bacteria > Pseudomonadati > Pseudomonadota > Alphaproteobacteria > Rhodobacterales > Roseobacteraceae > Loktanella > Loktanella sp. DJP18. Next base: position 3,774 of record NZ_JBMERN010000017.1, read on the forward strand.
ATTGCGCCGTCACGATCCCGGCCATCTGCACGATCATGTAAAGCGACAGCGCCTGCCCCCGCGTCTCGTTGGTCGACGCGTCGTTCAGCCAGCTTTCCGCCGTGACATAGACGCCGCAGAAACAGAACCCGATCACGACCCGCCCCAGTGTCCAGGCGATCGGGTCCGTCAGCACCGGATACATGATCAACACCGCAGAGATGGTGGAGCCGAGGGCGGCGAAGACCCGCACGTGACCGACCCTGCGGATCATCTCGGGTGCCATCTTCGACGCGAACAGGAAGCCCACGAAATAGCCGGACATCACGACGGAGAGTTCCAGCGTGGAAAAGCCCTCGAGCTCTCCGCGCAGGCCCAGCAACGTGCCCTGAAGACCGTTGCCGATCATCAGCATGAACATGCCCAGGAACAATGCCCAGGATGCGCCAAAGACCTGTATCATGCGGTTCGCCTTTCGGGGCCGGGTTCAACTTGGTTTAAGGGCGCACCGCGCCGTTAGGAAGGTTCGGAAACGACATGCCCTGTCGGCTTTCGTCAGTGCGCGCCCTCTGGCAGCAAAAGCGACGCATCGCCATAGGAAAAGAACCGGTATCGGCTGGATATCGCGTGATTGTAAACGTCGCGTATCCGCTGCTGGCCCATCAGCGCGCTGACCAGCATCATCAGCGTGGATTTCGGCAGGTGGAAGTTGGTCATCAGACCGTCCGCCGCCCGGAACCGAAACCCGGGCACAATGAAGATGTCTGTCGGCCCTTCCCAGGGCTGCACGCCTGCATCCGTCGCCGCCGTCTCGACCAGCCGCAGCGCCGTGGTGCCGACCGGAATGACGCGCCCGCCTGCGGCCTTCGTCGCGTTGATCTCTGCCGCCGCCTGTGCCGTGACCTGCCCCCACTCGCTGTGCATCCGGTGCTGGCTGACATCATCCACCTTGATCGGCAGGAATGACCCAGCCCCCACATGCAGGGTGACATGGGTGAATTGGACGCCCATCGCCGCAAGCTGCGCCAGCAGGTCATCGTCGAAATGCAGCGAAGCTGTCGGGGCCGCGACCGCCCCCCGATGCCGCGCCCAGGCGGTCTGGTAGTCGGTCTTGTCCGCCTCGTCCGCAGGCCGCAGCGCCGCGATATAGGGCGGCAAGGGCATTGCGCCGACCCGCAGCAGCGCGGCATCGAAGGCATCGCCGGTCAAGTTGAACGCCAGTTCCGCCTGCCCCTCGGACCGGCCCACCACGGTCGCGCGCAGGGCGTCGCCAAAGACGATCTCCTCGCCGTCCCGGACCTTCTTTAGCGGTTTCAGCAAGGCCATCCAATGCGCGTCCGGCGTCGGTTGCAGCAACGTCACCTCGATCCGCGCCACCGTCTCGCCCGCATCGCCGCTGCGGTGACGCACACCGGACAGCCGCGCCGGAATGACCTTGGTATCGTTCAACACCAGCCTGTCGCCGGGCCGAAGCCAGCCTCCCAGATCGGCGACGGTCGCGTCTGTGATCGTGTCCGGCCCCGCGACCAGCAGCCGTGCGGAGGTGCGCGGCCGCGCGGGCCGCGTGGCAATCAGCCCTTCCGGCAGGTCGAAGTCGAAATCGGACAGCTTCATCGCGAGGCCCCGTTACTGGCCCACCTGCGGCGGCGGACGGCGAAAGATGTCCCGGAACATGCCGGGCGTGAAGACGGACAGCGGGTTTACCCCGACCTGCGGGTTGCCCGGTGTCCCACGCAGGGTGAAGTTGAAGCCGATCAGCCCCTCGCCCCGACGGGTCAGGAAACTGCCGATCCCGTTCAGCAGATAGAAGGGTGACACGACCCCCTGGAAATCCACCGCGCGCGTCGCCAGCGTGTAGATGCCGTCCAGCGAAATGCCAAGGCCCGGACCGACCGCGCTCGATTCCGTGACGATAATCTGCTGCGGGTTCAAGCGGAAGCTGGCATCGACGGCGTCGAAGGCCAGCCCCTGCCCGTCCAGCTGTTGCAAAAGCCCCACGACGCTGATCGCGTCCAGCAGTTCCGCGATGGCCGGCGCGTCGCGCACCCGCAATTGCCGTAGCGCAAGAGTGCCGTCAAAGGTTCCCGCCCCTGTCCCTGCCGGCACAAGCGTCAGGTTCAGCGCCCCGCCCGACGCCCCGTCGACAAAGTTGCCCGCCCGCAGGACAGCACCCGCATCGTCGGACCGGATGCGCACCGCCGTGCGGCCGCGCGACGGCGACACGGCCCCCGCCAGCCCGGCCCGGCCATTGAAAAGGCCGGTGAAGGTGCCGTTGAACCCGCCCGTGGTGTCGAAATCGCCCTGAAACTCCGTCAGGTGCAACCCGCTCGCGATGCTCAGCCGGTCCAGCCGCACGGCGATCGGCCCGCCCTGTCCGCCACCGCCGCCACCGCCGCCACCGCCCAGCGTGGCGCGCGACAGGTCCAGCGTGCCACCCTGCACCTCGACGCCAACTGCGCGGCCCCGACCGCGCCCGCGCAGGGTGACAGGCCCGTCGAACCAGTCGCCGACCGCGACATCCGTGAACCGCGCCGCCTCCAGCTGGCCACCATCGGTCAGCGTGACGGCCCCCGCGGCCATCAGTCCCGGCGCGCGCAGGCGCAATCGGTCCACCGCCGGGCGCGCGCCCAGCGTGCCTGCGACCTCCAGCGTGCCGGATGTGCCGCGCGCCTTGGACCACCCCAGCGCCGGCACCGACAGACCCAGACCCTCCAGTCCCGAGGTCAGGGCAAAGCGCGGTGCCGCCCCCTTGGGCAGCGTCACCGTCAGTTGCCCCGGCCCCGACCCGCTGACCGACCCCGGCGGCAAGGCGATCCCGAAGGCATCCAGGGCCTGCGGCGTGATCGTCACGGTGCCCGCGACCTGCGACGGCGCAGCCTCCGGTCCGAACCCTTGGGTAAAGCGTCCCGTCACCGGCACGCCGTCCAGCGTGGCGGTCCCGGCGACCTGCATCCCGGCGCGGTCGACCGTGACCGATAGATCGCTGCCCGCCAGCCGCCGCCCCTTGACCAGCACATCGCTGCGCACGCGGGTCAATTGTGCCTCGGCCATGAACTGCACGTCGCCGGGGGCCAGCGGGTTCTTCAAGGGCATCTCCACATGCGCCTGCGCGACCGCGCGGCCGTCCGCCAGCGTCACCGGCAGATTGGCCTTGGTCAGGAACCGGAACGGCGGTTGGTCCAGCACCGAAAGCGTCGCCGTGATGCTGCCGGCCGTCGCAAGATCCAGAACCAGCGGTGCCTGACGCACGGCGATGTCGGGGATCTGCAGAACCGACCCCGACACGTCCAGCGCCCCGCCCTGTGCCGCCACCACCTGCCCCCGGTCCAGCCGCAGCACGAACGCCCCGTCGCCCAGCGTCGCATAACCAGCCCCGCCGGTGATCGGCGGCAGGTCCCGCATGTACCGCACGGTGGCCGCGTCAAAGCCGAACCCACCGGCCAGCAGCGCGGGCGCCCCCGGCCGTTTGCGCCAGCCAAGCGTGATATCGGACAGGTTCCCGGCGACCAGATTTCGCGCAAACCAGGCCCGTGTGCCTGGACGCACCCGGTCGGGCCACAGCCGCAACAGCGCCGCGGGCGTCATATCCGACCCTGCGACATCCACAGCGGCCATCCATCCCTCCGGCGACGCCTCCAGCGCGCCGCTGGCCTGCAGGGTCAGCGCCGGATCGCTCAGGCTGATCTGGCCGATCTCCAGCCGGAACGGGTCCAGCCGCAGGCGCAGGTCGATATCCGCCTGATCCAGCGTCACCGGTGCAGGGTAAAGGCCCGCCGGGTTCAACGCGATGTCGGTCAGGGTGAACTGGCCAACCAGCGCGCCCGGCAGACCACGCGCGAACGCCTGCGCCAGCGCCTGACCCCGCGCTTGCAGCTGCCCCCACTCTGACGCGATCGCCACGTCCCGAAAGGTCAGACGCCGGGCCTGCGGATCATAGGTCAGCGCCGCCGTGACGCTGTCGAACCGCAGCGGTTCCGTGCGCGGGCCGGGTTGCACGGCACCCGCGCCGATCGCCAGCGTCGCCTCCAGCGGGCCAAGCACGCCGTCTTCCGACAGGGCGGTGCGCAGGGTCGCGGACAGCGGGGCGTCCAGTGCATCCAGAAACCGCAGCGCCGCCGACTGGCTGGCCAGATCGCGCGCCGGAGCGTCTGTGACCTCGACAGCCAGACGCGCCGCGTTGCTGTCGCGGGGCGACTCGAGGCGCAGGCCAAGGCGCGTGACGCCGTCGTCGCCCGCGACCTCCAGCCGCGCCGTGGCCTCGGTTGTGTTCCGGTCGATCCCCAGCGCAAAGGCTCCGTCCGTCGCCGTCCAGACCCGGCCCGCCCGGTCGTCCGTATAGGTCAGGTCGATCCCGTTCAGCGTCAGACTCTCCAGCGCCGCCAGTGCCGGACGGTCGCGCAACCCGTCGATCTGGCGCACGAGGCCCGCCACGCCGTCGTCCAAGAGCCTGCCGCCGCCCGTCCGTGGCAGATCGAAGGCCAGCCGCATCCGTCCTTCGGCATCGCGGGTCAGATCGACTGCGGTGCCGTGCAGCGCGACCCGCTGCACCAGGGCCGTGCGGTCGAACAGCAGCCCGCGCGGGCTGATCGTGGCGTCGACCTCTTCCACATGCGCCAGCGGCCGCCCTGCCGCGTCCGACAGCACGGTGTCGCGCAGCCGGACGCGCGGATGCAGGTCCGGGCCAAGGCGGACCGTGATCGCGCCGAACGCGATGTCGCCGCCGCCCAGCATCCCGCTGGCGCGGGCGGCGACCTCTTCCGTCACCCAGGTAGGCGCGGTGATGTCGCGGTCGAACATCATGACGACGGCGATGATTGCGAAGACAAGTGGCAAGGCCAGCAGCCAAAGCCCCACGCGCGCCGCATGCCAGCCGCGACCCCGCGGGGTGCCGCGCCTGCGCCGCTGCCGCGGGGCCGGTGGTGTCGGATCGGTTGCGGTCATCTGCTGCGCCTTGCCTCTTGGCCTTTATCTTTGCCCGTCACAGGCTAAAACGGAACCGGTAAACGCGATGCACCATCGCCGGGAGGATCACCATGCCGTCAGACACCGCCACCCCGCCGCAAGAGGGCGACACCGCCCCCGCCTTCAGCCTGCCGCGCGACGGCGGAGCGCTCGTGAGTCTGTCGGATTTTGCGGGCCGGCATGTGGTGCTGTATTTCTATCCCAAGGATGACACCCCCGGTTGCACGACCGAGGCGCTGGATTTCACCGCGGCTATGGACGCCTTCGCCGCTGCCGGGGCCGTCGTGCTGGGCATTTCCAAGGACTCCGTCACAAAGCACGACAAGTTCGTGGCCAAGCGCGGCCTTGGCATCCCCTTGCTGTCGGACGAACAGGGCGATGTCTGCGAACGCTACGGTGTCTGGGGCGAAAAGCAGATGTATGGCAAAAGCTACATGGGCATCGAACGCATGACCTTTCTGATTGGTCCCGACGGTCGGATCGCGCGGGTCTGGCGCAAGGTGAAGGTACCGGGCCACGTCGATGCGGTGCTGGACGCCGTGCGCGCGTGATCCGGGTAATGGATGGCAGATCAGACGGGGGCCGGCCCCCGCACCCCCGGGATAATTCCCACCAGAAGAAGAGCAGGACGTGATCCCTCTTGCGCAGATGGCGGTCGAGGTGCTGACCACCGCGGACGGTCGCGCCAAGACAGCGCTGTCTCACGCTCATGCCGCCGCGTGGCGGGCGGCGCGGGCGAAGGGGGAACGGCCCGAGATCGGCACAGCCGCCCCGCCGCAGCGTCCGGCGCGGCCCGTCCGACCCGATCTTCTGGACCGGCGCGAGGTGCCGCGCCGCAAGCCGGGCAGTCCGGAAGGCCGGATCGCACTGCTGCATGCCGTCGCGCATATCGAACTGAACGCCGTCGACCTGCACTGGGACATCATCGCGCGCTTTGCCGACACGCCACTGCCGGTCGGGTTCTTCGATGACTGGGTCAAGGCTGCGGACGAGGAATCGAAGCATTTCAACCTCATGTGCGACTGTCTTGAGGCGCAGGGCAGCCATTACGGAGCTTTGCCCGCCCATGCCGGCATGTGGCGCGCGGCCGAGGACACCGCCCACGACCTGATGGGCCGCCTCGCCGTCGTGCCGATGGTGCTGGAGGCCCGCGGGCTCGACGTGACGCCGGGCATGATCGAGATCTTCCGCAAGGCGGGCGATTCGCAGGTCGTTGCGGCACTGGATGTCATCTACGCCGAAGAGGTGCACCACGTCGCCTACGGCTCCAAGTGGTTCCATTTCCTGTGCGGCCGCCACGATCTGGACCCTGTCGTTGCCTTCCACGACCTCGTGCGTCGCTACTTTCACAGCACCCTGAAGCCGCCATTCAATGAGGAAAAAAGGGCCGAAGCGGGCCTTCCGCCAGACTTCTACTGGCCGCTCAGCGAAGGGGTGTGAAGCGAATCAGGTGCCTTCGGCGTGAACCCGCCCAGATGCGCGTGAATTGCTCCATGATTTTTCAAAATTGTTGCGAAGACGCCGCAGCCTGTCTAGACGACAGGGAATGCGGCGCAAAAGGGGTGGGACCCTGTCGCATGTGACCGGGACGGAACAGGGAAGATACTTGTGAGATCACGACTGACGCAGGCCATCCATACACGCCTTGAATCCCGTTTCTCCGAAAAGCGACTCTTCATCCGCTCCGACGCCGAAACACGTTTCATTCGTCTGCGTCCCTCTCATCAACTCGTCGGCTGGACCGTCGCCACCGCCCTTGTCGGCTGGACCATCATCTCGACGGCCATCTTGCTGATGGACAGCATCGGGTCCGACAACTTCCGCGCCCAGGCCCAACGCGACCAGATGATCTACGAAGCGCGCCTGAACGCCCTGTCCACGGAACGCGATGCCCGCGCCGCCGAGGCGATCGCGGCACAGGAACGCTTCAGTGCCGCATTGGCGCAGATTTCCACCATGCAGTCCGATCTGCTGTCCACCGAGGATCAGCGCCGCGAGCTGGAAACCGGGCTCGAGGTCGTGCAGGCCACGCTGCGCAACACCATGCAGCAGCGCAAGGCCGCGACCACTGAACTGGCCGCCTTGAACGCCGACGGCGAGGCGGCCGCGACCCCCGCCGCCCAGACCGCCGTTCAGGAAGGCACCGTCGATCTGCTGGCCACGGCGCTGGCCGAAACCGCGGCCGAGCGTGACCAGATCGCCACCGACGCGCAATTCGCGCTCGACCACGCCGCCGAGACCGAAAACGAACTGCGCCTGCTGCATGAACGCAACGACGACATCTTCCGCCAGCTCGAAGAGGCGATGACCGTCTCGGTCGAACCGCTGGAAAAGATGTTCCGCGCTGCCGGCATGAACCCCGACAACATGCTGGCGCAGGTGCGCCGGGGCTACACGGGCAACGGCGGCCCGCTGACGCCGCTGTCGTTCTCGACCATGGGCGGTGGACCCGATCCAGACACCGCGCGCGCAAACGGCATCCTCAACCGCCTGGACGAGATCAATCTATACCGGATCGCCGCCGAGAAGGCTCCCTTCGACGTACCCGTGAAAGCCGCGTACCGCTTTACCTCCGGGTTTGGCTCGCGATGGGGCCGGATGCACGAAGGCACTGATTTCGCGGCCCCGATCGGCACGCCGGTCTATGCCACCGCCGATGGTGTCGTCGTCCACGCCGGCTGGTCGTCGGGTTACGGCCGGCTGATCAAGGTCCAGCACGAATTCGGAATCGAAACCCGCTACGCTCACTTGAACGCGATGAAGGTCAACGTCGGCCAAAGGGTCTCGCGCGGGGAACGGATCGGTGATATGGGAAATTCTGGCCGCTCGACCGGACCGCATCTGCACTATGAGGTCCGAGTCGGTGGCTCTGCCGTCAACCCGATGAATTACATAAGAGCTGGACAAGATGTTTTCTAAATCCAAGATCAATGACCCCGGTCCCAAGGCCAGCGAAACGCCTGCCCAGCCCGCCACATCGCCCGCTCCGGCGTACAGCGGAAGCAGCGATTTCAAGGCCACGCCACCGAAGGCAAAGCCGCCCGCATCGATCCTGTCGTCCGATCTGCTGGTCACCGGCAACATGAAGACGACCGGCGACATCCAGATCGAAGGTCAGGTCGACGGCGACATCCGCGCTCACCTGCTGACCGTCGGCGAAGGTGCCACCGTCAAGGGTGAGGTCATGGCCGACGACGTCGTGATACACGGTCGGGTCATTGGCCGCGTGCGGGGGCTCAAAGTGCGCCTGGCTTCGACAGCGCGCGTCGAGGGTGACATCATCCACAAGACCATCGCCATCGAGTCGGGTGCACATTTCGAAGGCTCCGTGCAGCGCCAGGACGATCCCCTGACCACTGGTGGCAAGGCAAAGATGCCAACAGGCAGCGGCAACACGCCCGTCGCAGAGCCTGCCAAAGACTAGGTTTGCGCTCCACGGATACAGCCCCACGGGCCACGTCGACTGCGGCGCGGCCCGTTTTCGTGCCGGATTTCTGCACTGAACATCACCGCCCGCTGGTTCTGATGGCTGCGGTGCTGGCGTCTTCGATGGGATTCATCGACGGCACTGTCGTCGGTATCGCGATCCCGGCGATCCGCGGATCGCTTGGCGCCACGCTCGATCAGGCGACCTGGATCAACAATGCCTACATGGTCACCCTTTCCGCGCTGATCCTGACAGGCGGCGCCTTTGGCGACCGCTTCGGGCTGGCGCGAGTCTTCGGGCTGGGCGTCGGCCTGTTCCTGCTGACCTCGCTCGCCTCTGCCCTCGCTCCCACGCCGGATGCCTTGATCCTCGCGCGACTGGCACAGGGGGCCGGTGCCGCGTTGATGATCCCCGGTGCGCTGGCGATGATCAGCCGCGCCTATCCGCGCAACGTCAGAGGCACGGCGATCGGCATCTGGGCCGCGGCCTCTGGCCTGACCACCGCGGCGGGACCGCTGATCGGCGGTCTGCTGCTCTCGACCTTCGGACAGGACGCCTGGCGCTGGATCTTCGCCATCAACCTGCCGCTGGGCCTGATCGCCCTGCTGCTGATCCGCCGCGGCGTCGCCAACGACCATCGCCGGAGCGGAGAACCCATCGACCTTCTTGGCGCGGCACTCGCGGTCGCGGGCCTGGGGCTGCTGGCGTGGACGCTGACGCATCTCGAGGCCTCTAACGACATACGCGTCACGCTGGCGACGGGTCTGACGGGCACCGTGGCGCTGACGCTCTTCGTGCTGCATGAACGCCGCACGACCCATCCGATGATGCCACCGGGCATGTTCGCCAACCCCACCTTCAGCGCCGCCAACCTCGCGACTTTCCTGCTGTATTTCGGGATGAGCGCGATCCTGTTCTTCCTGCCGATGCTGACCGTCGCGGGCTGGGGCATGTCGGAGTTCAAGACGATCTTCGCCTTCGGCCCCCTGTCCGTCTTCATCGCCCTGCTGTCCACGCGGTTCGGCCGGCTGGCGGACAGGCGCGGGCCTGGGCCGGTCATCGCCGTCGGGGCCTGCGTCGTGGCCCTTGGCTACGCCGTGCTGGCGCTGGTCGTGGACGGGCGCGACTTCTGGTATGGCGTGCTGCCGGCAATGGGCGTCGTCGGCTTCGGGATGAGCATGGTCATCGCCCCCCTGTCGACCGCCGTCATGGTCGCGGCCCATGACGGGCAGTCCGGCATCGCCTCTGGCATCAACAACGCGATCAGCCGGATCGGCGGCCTCGTCGCCGTCGCCGCGATGAGTTCGGTGGCCACCATCGCCTACAACCTGTCCGACGGTCCCGCCACCTTCGGAGAGCGGGCACCCGGCGACCTGCACATCGGCGCGATGGGCAACGCCTTCGCCACGATCGTCTGGATCGCGGCAGCAATGGCCGCCATCGCGGCACTGGCCGCAGCCTTCGGGATCAGGCGGCGTTGATCCGGTGCCAGCCGGCGGCGAGTTGCAGCACGCCGACATCGTCCCGCGACCGCCCCATCAGTTGCAGCCCCATCGGGCGACCGTGCGACAAGGGCAGCGGCACGGCGGCCGCGGGCAGGCCGATCAGGCTGGCCGGGACGACGACCTCCATCCAGCGGTGATAGCTGTCCATCGCGTGGCCCGCGATTTCACGCGGCCAAGCCCAGGCGATGGGAAACGGCCAGCACTGGGCGGTCGGCAGGACCAGCGCATCGTACCTGTCGAAAAGCCGTGCGGCCGCCCTGAACCAGTCCGACCGGATCAGGCTTGCGCGTTGCACCTGCCCGCCGGTCAGCGCCCGGCCCCGCTCGATCTCCCAGATCGCGGTGTCCTTCAGCGCGCCACGCATGGCGGGTTGATCGTAAAGCGGCCCCAGTGACGCCGCGACGGCAAAGCTGCGCAGGGTCGTCCAGCTCTCCCACAGCGCCGCAGCGCTGAAGGGGGCCGGGGCATCCTCCACCACGCAGCCAAGGTCAGCGAACCGCGCGACCTGTGCCGCGGAGTGCGCCAACACGCCATCGTCCATCGCATAGGCGCCGCCCCAGTCGCCCAGCCAGCCGATCCGGCGGTCAGTCAGGTCCGCATCGATCCCCGGTGCGGTCGCGACGTGATCCAATCCGAAGGGTTGGCGCGGGTCGGGCCCCGCCATCGTGTCGAGCAGCAGCGCCAGGTCGCGCGGATGACGCGCCATTGGCCCGTTCGTGGACAGCGGATGCAGCATCATCTCGCCCAGCGGTTCCGACGGGACACGCCCCCATGTCGGCCGCATCCCGTAAACCCCGTTCCAGCCCGCCGGATTGCGCAGGCTGCCCATCATGTCGGACCCGTCCGCCACGGCAACCATCCCCGCCGCCAGCGCCACAGCAGCCCCGCCCGACGACCCGCCCGCCGTGCGTCCCGCCATGATCGCATTTTGCGTGGCACCGAAGACCGGGTTGAAGGTATGGCTGCCCAGCCCGAATTCCGGCGTGTTGGTCTTGCCGATGACGATGGCACCCGCGTCCTGCAACCGCCGCACCATGATGTCAGAGGTTTTCGCCACGTTGTCCCGCAACGCGGGCGAACCCATCGTCGTCGGCAGGCCCGCGACATTGGCCAGGTCCTTTACCGCCAGCGGCATGCCGTGCAGCCAACCCCGGCGCGGGCTCGCATCCGCCGCTGCCGCATCGGCCATCAGCGCATCCGCATCCCGCAGCGACACGATTGCGTTCAGGCCCGGATTGCGCGCGGCGATGCGGTCCAGCGTCGCCTGCATCAGCGCCGTGGCGGTCAGATCGCCGGACGCCAGCGCGTCCGAGATCACATGGGCGGGTCGGTCAAGGTATTCATCCATCCGCGCAGCAAATCCCGACGCGCGCGAAAAGACAAGCGGGCGTCAGTCTTCCAGGTTCGCTTCGGCCCGGCTCTTGCCGCTGACGTCCATCGCCAGCGTCGCGGCCATGAAGGCATCGAGGTCGCCGTCCAGCACGCCCTGCGTATCCGAGGTTTCGTGCCGCGTGCGCAGGTCCTTCACCATCTGGTAAGGTTGCAGCACGTAAGACCGGATCTGGTTGCCCCAGCCCGCGTCGCCCTTGTTGTCGTGCGCCTCGTTGATGGCCGCGTTCCGCTTGTCCAGTTCCATCTGATAGAGACGGCTTTTCAGCGCCTTCATGGCGATGTCGCGGTTCTGGTGCTGCGACTTCTCGGAGCTCGTGACCACGATCCCCGTGGGATGGTGCGTGATCCGCACGGCAGAGTCGGTCGTGTTCACATGCTGACCGCCCGCCCCCGACGACCGATAGGTGTCGATGCGGATATCCTTGTCCTGCACCTCGATCTCGATATTGTCGTCCACCACCGGATAGACCCAGACCGATCCGAACGACGTATGCCGCTTGGCCGCTGAATCGTAGGGGCTGATCCGCACCAGACGGTGCACGCCGCTTTCGGACTTGAGCCAGCCGTAGGCGTTCGGTCCGGTGATCTTGTAGGCGGCGGATTTGATGCCGACCTCTTCGCCGGCGCTTTCGGACTGAAGTTCGACCTTGTAGCCCTTCTTTTCCGCCCAGCGGACATACATCCGCGCCAGCATGTTCGCCCAATCGCAGGATTCCGTGCCGCCAGCACCCGCATTGATCTCGAGGAACGTGTCGTTGCCATCGGCTTCGCCGTTCAGCAACGCCTCAAGCTCCTTCTCGGCGGCCTTCTTCTTCAGCGCGGTCAGGGCAGCCTCGGCCTCGGTGACGATCTCGGCATCACCCTCCGTCTCGCCCATCGCAATCAGCTCGACATTATCCGCCAATTCCTGACGGATGCCCTCGTAACTGTCGACCGCATCCACCAGCATCTGGCGTTCGCGCATCAGTTTCTGCGCATGCGCGGGGTCGTCCCAAAGGGTCGGGTCCTCGACCCGCGCGTTGAATTCCTCCAGCCGATGCGGGGCCGTGTCGTAATCCAAACGCTGCGCCAGAAGGGCCAGCGATTTCTCGATCGCGTCGATGGTGTTCTGGGTTTCGGCGCGCATGGGTCTATCCTTCAACGACAATGGCAACGCCCGGACATGCGGGCGGCGGCAGGGGCAGGTCTTACCCCGCCACCGCCAACACGGCAAGGGAACGGCTAGTAAAGCCCGCCCGACGACAGGGTGCCAAAGGTCGCCTTCGGTCCCACCGTCGCCGTGCCGCCGGTGCTGGTCTGCACCTGACGGGCGGCACGCGGCACTTCGTCCACCAGCGGCAGGTCGGCCGCCATCGCGAAACCACCGTCGAAGGTAATGCCGAAGACCGGCTCTTCACCCGGACGGAAACATTCCGCGATCACGTTGTCACCAGAGGCACCGGGCGGCAGGCGCGCGCCGGAAAAACGGTCGATGTTGATGAACTGGCAATCGCCCGGCACATGAAAGGCGGAGCCGCCGTATTTCTGGATCGCCTTCTCCATGAAGGCGTTGAAGACTGGCGCGCAGATGCCGCCGCCCGACGCTGACTTGCCCATCGGGCGCGGATTGTCGAAACCGATGTAGCAGCCCGCGACGATGTTGCTGGAAAAGCCTACGAACCAGGCGTCCTTTTCGTCGTTGGTCGTGCCGGTCTTGCCCGCGATCGGCACGGACAGGTTGATTGCATTCTTGGCCGTGCCGCGCAGCACCACGCCTTCCATCATCGAGGTCAGCTGATAGGCCGTGATCTCGTTCATGACGCGCTGGCGGTTCGAGATGATGGTCGGTGCCTCACCGCTAGGCAGACTGGCCAGGCTGCAATCCTCGCAGATGCGCTGGTCGTGGCGATAGACGGTATTGCCGTAGCGGTCCTGCACCCGGTCTACCAGCGTCGGTTCCACCCGCTCTCCACCATTGGCGAACATCGCATAGGCGGCGACCATTCGGAACAGCGTCGTCTCATCGGACCCCAGCGAGGTGGCCAGCACCCGGTTCATGCGGTCGTAGACACCGAATTTCTCGGCGTAGTTTGCCACCGTGTCGATGCCGACCTCCTGTGCCAGACGGACGGTCATCAGGTTGCGCGACTGCTCGATCCCGGTGCGCAGCGGCGTCGGGCCGTAGAACTTGTTGGAATAGTTCTGCGGCCGCCAGACGCCCTGCGGCGTGTCGATCTCGATCGGGGCGTCGACGACGATGGTGGCGGGCGAATAGCCCGAATCCAGCGCCGCCGCATAGACGAACGGCTTGAAGCTGGACCCCGGCTGACGCATCGCCTGCGTCGCGCGGTTGAACACCGACGCCTGATAGCTGAACCCGCCCTGCATCGCCAGCACGCGGCCGGTATTCACGTCCATTGCCATGAAGGCGCCCTGCACCTGTGGCACCTGCCGCAGCGTCCAGCGGATGAACGCGCCGTCGGTGTCCTGCGTCATGCGCCGGACCAGCACCACGTCGCCCACGGCAAAGTTGTCCGCAAAGCTGCCCTTGATCCAGGAAATGTCATCGCGCGGCACGACAAAGGGCTCGGCCTCCGTCTCCTGCACGCCCTCGATCCCGACGCGCATTTGTGCGTCACCGACCTCCAGCACCACAGCCGGATGCCAGGTGTTTTCCAGCGTGACGTCGCGCGGCACTTCCGTTGCGGCCAGGGCGGCGCGCCAAGCCTCTTCGGTAGCCAGTTGTGCTGGGTCAATGGTCTTGCCGGTGCCGCGCCATTGGCCCTGCCCCCGGTCGTAGGTTTCCAGCGCCCGCTGCAAGGCATGCGCCGCCTCGACCTGCAAATCGGCATCCACCGTTGCCCGGATGGCCAGACCGCCCGAGAAGAATTCGTCCTCGCCGAAGTTCTGCGACAACTGACGGCGGATCTCGTCGGTGAAGTAATCGCGCGGCGGAAGTTCGCTCCGGAAACTCTCGTAGTCGCCGGACTGCACCGTGCGCAGCGGCATGGCCTTGGCCGTCTCGTAGGCCGCATCCTCGATGTAGCCGTTTTCCCACATCTCGCGCAGGACGAAATCGCGCCGCGCGATGGACCTGTCGTATTGGCGCACGGGGTCATAGTCCGACGGCGCCTTGGGCAGCACGGCCAGATAGGCGGCTTCCTCGACCGTCAGGTCCGACAGCGACTTGTTGAAATAGGTCAGCGCCGCGGCGGTCACGCCGTAGCTGTTCTTGCCCAGAAAGATCTCGTTCAGATAAAGTTCGAGGATCTTTTCCTTCGGCATCGCACCTTCGATGCGGGTGGCAAGGATGATCTCCTTGATCTTGCGCTCCACCGAACGCGATCCGTCCAGAAGGAAGTTCTTCATCACCTGCTGCGTGATGGTGGACGCGCCGCGCACGTCCTCGCCACGCGATTTCACCGCGTCGATCAACGCCGAGGCCATGCCCTCGGCGTCATAGCCGCCGTGGGTGTAGAAGTTCTTGTCCTCGGCGCTGATGAACGCCTGTTTCACCAGATCGGGAATGTCCTCGGCCGGGGTGAACAGGCGGCGTTCCACGGCGAATTCGTCGATGATCTGCCCTTCGCCGGAATAGATGCGGCTGATCGTCTTGGGGGTATATTGCGCCAGCGTGTCATAGGTCGGCAGATCGCGGCCGAACATGTAGAAGACGCCGCCCAGCCCCAGCGCCAGCATGATAAGGCCAAGGCACAGCATCGAAAAGATCGTGCCGAAGAATGACATGATGAAGCGCAGCATGGGCGGTGACCTCTTGTCGGATTGGGCCGCTTATAGGGCGACCCCCCGCCGCCGTCAAAAGCAGATCACCCAGTCCGGATGATTTCGGACGCGGTTTCGCGGTCACAATTGCGGCAGTTGGCCGCCTAGTGCCGTTTCAGCGGCGCCCGCGCAGCTTCCGCCGCCGCCCAGTCCTGCAAGGCCAGCACGATGCCGTTCACGATGACTGCCCTGCCTTTCGCCGAGGACAAGGCAGCCCGGTCCGCCGCACTCGACAGGAACCCGGCCTCCAGCAGGACAGAGGGGAAGTCGGCGGCGTTCAGTACCGCCAGCCGCCCTTCGCGCCGGGGGCGACTGTTGACCTCGGCGCCGGTGGCGCGCAACCCCGCGATCAGTGCATCCGCCAGCCGGGTCGCCGCCGGTCCCGTCTCGACCCGCGCCATCTCCATCAGGACCGTGGCGACCCGGTCATCCTGTCCCGTCAGATCGAGGCCCGCCAACAGATCGCCCCGCTCGTGCCGTTCCGCCATGCGCTGCGCCGCGCGGTCCTGACCCTCGGCATTCAGCGTGTAGGTCGATGCGCCGCGCGTCACGTCGTCACCGTCCAGCGCATCCGCGTGCAATGACAGCATCGCCTCCGCCCCGGCTGCGCGTGCAATGGTCATGCGATCCTCCAGCGACACGAAGATGTCGCTGTCGCGCGTCAGCACCGCCCGCATGATGCCGCCCCGGTTGATCGCGTCCGCCAGTTCGATCCCCAGCTGCAGCATCAGGTCCGCCTCCAGCACCGTGCCGCGCGTGGCACCGGGATCGATGCCGCCGTGACCGGGGTCGATTGCCACGACCAGCGGACCCGAGCGGGGGGCTGGGGCCGCAAGGCTGGCGTCGGGCATGACGGGCGCTTCGGGTGGCCCCGCCAGTGCCGCAAAACCCGCCGCATCGACGGGGTCCAGCCGCAAGGTCAACCGGGCCGCCCCGGACGTGGCAATCACGTCCAGCCCGGCCTGGGCGACCTGCATCGGCTTTGCCAGCGTGATCGCCAGCCGCGACCAGCCAGGCCGCAGCGGACCAAAGGTCACCTCTGCCGCGATGCCGGCCTGCCACACATCCTCGGGGATCAGGCCGCTGAAATCGACCTCGCGGAAGTCCACGATCACCCGCATCGGATCGGTCAGCGTGAATACGCGGTAAGGCACCGTCTGGCTGAGGGACAGCACCACACGCAGACCCTCGCCGTCGTCGGTGATGGCACTGGTTGCCGGGTCGATCCGTGCCAGCGCGGAAAAGTCCTGCGCCGCGGCAGGCCCGGCCAAGGCCAGGCACAGCACCAGCGCCCGGATCATGCCCGGTCCGCCATGTAGCGCCGCAGGCGCTCCAGCCCCTCGGCCATGTCCACCGTGCGACCTGCATAGGAAAAGCGCAGCCACCGGTGTCCCGCGATGGGGTCGAAATCCAGCCCCGGCGTCACTGCGACCCCGGCCTTGTCCAGAATGTCGGCGGCAAGGACGCGGCTGTCGTCGGTATGTCGCGACACGTCCGCATAGATGTAGAACGCGCCGTCGGGGGGTGCCATCGTCTCAAACCCCGCGCTGGCCAGACCGTCCAGCAGCAACGTCCGGTTCGCCTGATAGACGGCCAGGTTCGCATCCAGCACGTCACGACAGTCCATCGCATGCAGTGCCAGCCGCTGGCTGGCGTGGGAAGGGCAGATGAACAGGTTCTGCGCCAGCCGCTCCAGCCGGCGAACGTGATCCTCGGGCACGACCATCCAGCCGCACCGCCAGCCTGTCATGCTGAAATACTTGGAGAAGCTGTTGATGACATAGGCATCCTGCGTCACTTCCAGCGCCGAAACCGCGCGGGTGCCATAGCCGATCCCGTGATAGATCTCGTCGCTGATCAATGCCGCCCCCGTCGCGTCGCAGGCATCCGCCAGCGCCATCAACTCTCCGGCGTTCAGCATGGTGCCCGTCGGATTGGCCGGAGACGCGACGATCAGCCCCGCCAGATCGTGCGCCGCCACGTCCTGCGGCTGCGGCTGAAAGCGTCCACGTGCCTGCGTCTCGATCTCGACCGGTTGCAGACCCACGGCCCGCAGGATCTGGCGGTAGCTCGGATAGCAGGGCAACCCCAGCCCGACCCGTTCGCCATTGTCGAACAATGCCGAAAATGCCAGCACGAATGCCCCTGACGCGCCCGCCGTGATGACGACCCGTCCGGGGTCGAGGTCCACGTCATAGACGTCGCCGTAATGCTGCGCGATCCTGCGCCGCAACTCTGGCAAGCCCAGCCCCACGGTATAGCCCAGCGGCTCCGAAAGATCGTCGCGCAGCGCGTCAAGCGCCGCCTGCGGGGCACCGGTGCCGGGCTGGCCCACCTCCATGTGGATGATCGATCGGCCTGCCGCCTCGGCCACGCGGGCAGCCTCCATCACATCCATCACGATGAAGGGATCGACGTCTCCCCGGGTTGAGCTGCGCATGGTCTGCCCTTACTGCTTTTGGGCAACTTGTGCCTGTCCCGGCAGGGGTGCGTCAACCTCCCCTGCCGCCACACCTTGGCACGCAGGCCCCGATCTGCGCATGATCGGCGCAACCAAACGTGAAAGTGACCCGATGTTCCGCACCCTGACCGCCACCGCATTTTGCCTCTCCGCCGCCCTGCCCGCGCTGGCGCAATCGGCTGCGGATGACGCGGCCTTCGGCGAACGCGTGCGGGCCTACCTGCTGGACAACCCCGAGGTCATCATGGAAGCCGTCGGCATCCTGCAACAGCGTGAAGAGGCGGCGGCCGTCGAAGCCGATCAGGCGATGGTCGCAGCCCAGAACGATGCGCTGACGAACGACGGCTTTTCCTGGGTCGGCGGCAACCCCGACGGCGACATCACCGTCGTCGAGTTCATGGATTACCGCTGCGGCTACTGCAAGAAGGCCTTCGCCGAAGTCGAAAGCCTCCTCGCCACGGACGGCAACATCCGCTTCATCGTCAAGGAGTTCCCGATCCTTGGCGAACAGTCGGTGCTTGGTTCTCAATTCGCCATCGCGACCCAGATCGTCGCCGGCGACGATGCCTACAAGGCGGTCCACGACACCTTGATGGCCTACAACGGAGAGATCACGACCGACACGCTGCGCCAACTCGCCGAAACGCTCGACATCGACGGCGATGCGATTTTGGCAAGGCTCGACGATCCCGAGGTGATGCGCCGCATCACGGCGAACCGCGAACTGGGTCAGGCGCTGGACATTTCCGGCACGCCGACCTTCGTGGTGCAGAACCAGATGGTGCGCGGCTATGTCCCCGAAGACCAGTTGAAGCAGATCATCGATCAGTTGCGCGGCTGACATTTCCGTGAGGGGTCGACCTTGACTGGCCGCCGTGCCGCCCTGCGCTAGATCAATTCCGAAGTGATCCAGAACGGGAGAGACCCATGTCGACCACGCGCCGCCATTTCCTTGCCACCTCCGCCGCCGCTGCGAGCGCAGTCACACTGCTGCCCTTTGCCGCGATGGCCGAGGCCCATGCCGCCAACACCTTCGCCACCAACGCGGGTGATGTAACGGTCCATCCGATCGAACATGCGTCCATCGTTCTGACGACGCCCGTTGGCACGATTTTCGTCGATCCGGTCGGCGATGCGGCGCTTTACGCCGATCACGGCACGCCGGACCTGATCCTGATCACCCATGAACATGGCGACCACTACAATGCCGACACGCTCGCTGCCCTCGTGGGCGAAAACACGCAGATCATCGCGAACCCCGCCGTCTATGCCATGCTTTCAGAAGACATGAAGGCCAAGGCGAGCGAGATGGCGAACGGTGCGACCGCCGATTACAACGGCATGGGCATCGACGCCGTCCCCGCCTACAACACCACCGCCGACCGCGCGCAGTTTCACCCGCAGGGCCGCGACAACGGCTATGTGCTGACCTTCGATGGGCTGCGCGTCTACATTTCGGGCGATACCGAAGACACGCCCGAAATGCGCGCCCTCGAAAACATCGACGTGGCATTCCTGTGCATGAACTTGCCCTTCACGATGGACAAGGAGGCCGCCGCCTCGGCCGTGGCCGACTTCATGCCGAGCTACGTCTATCCCTACCATTATCGCGGCCAGGACGGCGGCACCCAGAACCCCGAAGAGTTCGCCGCATTGGTCGGAGAGGATGTCGAGGTCATCATCGCCAACTGGTATGGCGACGACGTCATGCCGACCTGATCCAAAAATTCGCACGGGGGCCGGGTCAGACCGCTCCCCGTGTGGCATACTGCCGGTCAGGCCGCCGCCACCTCTGCCGCAGGCAGCAGCAAAGTCGCAATTGTGCCCAGACCCTCTGCCGATTGAAGGGTCAGCAGCCCCCCGCTTTGCGCCGCAAACCCGAACGCCATCGAAAGACCCATTCCCGTGCCCTGCCCCTTGGGCTTGGTGGTGAAATAAGGCTCGAAGACCCGCGCAAGCACCTCCGGCGACATGCCGAGGCCGTCGTCATCGACCTCGATCCGCAGATACACACCCTCGGACAGGACACCGGCAGAGGTACGATACACCGGACCCGTGACGTGTTCCGGCATGGCGCGCAGGGTGATGTTCCCGCCCGACGGCATCGCATCCCGCGCGTTGATCACAAGGTTCAGAAGGACCGTGTCGAACTGGCTCTTGTCGACCTGCAACAACGGCGAGGGCGAATGCAACACAGTGCGATACGCGATCCGCGCGGACAGCAGACGCTTCAGCAGCATATCCAGCTCGGCCAGACTCTCGTCCACGACGACCCGCGTCGGGTGCATCGGTGCGCGTCTGGAATAGGCCAGCAACTGCGCCGTCACAATTGCAGCCCGCGTCGCTGCGGCCGCCGCCTCTTCCAGCAGGGTCACGCGTTCGACCGGGTCATCGATGTGGCGCATCAACTCCACATTGCCGGAAATCACCGTGAGCAGATTGTTGAAATCATGCGCCACCCCGCCGGTCAGCCGGCCCAGGGCTTCGGTCTTGGACTGCTCGAACGCCAAGGTCTGCGCTTGAAGCAACGACCGGCGCATGATGCGCACATCGCGGATACCTGTCACGTAGAACGAAAAAAAGCCGCCGAGGTTCGTCACTGACAGCAGCAACGCCTCGCGCGGATCGCCCAGCACAAGCCAGGATACCAGAGGCAAGGCCGAGAGGGCGACCGACATGGCCAACAGGGTTGCGGCCATCATGACGGAATCGTTGCGGCGGGCCGTCACCGCGTGGATCAGCCACCACAGCAACCCCAGCAGGCCCATCATGCGCAGGATCTCATCCTCCTGCATCCACAGATGTAGCAGACCGACCGTCCATGCCATCCCGATGCCGAAGCAGGTCAGGAACAGCAGCGTCGCCCCCCGACGCCCGATGACCACAGGCAGCCGCGTCACGACGATGGTCTGCAGGATGGTCAATCCGGCGTAGAGCGTAAAGTCGCGGGCCAACGCAACCGGTGCCTGCTGGTTCAGCAGCACATAGATCACGACAGCGACGACTCCGACCCGCAGCGTGGTATTGGAACCGCCGAAGGAATCGACCTGCTTGAGCGGCCCGATGTCATGGGTCCAGTGACGGTTGAAATCGAGGAAGGTCAAGCGCGCGGTCATCACGGACCTGACCCTCCGCGCGAGTGTCATTCGGCCGCCCGTGCGACCTCCGCCGCATCCAGTTCCGCCGCCTTGCGTTCGACCTGTTCGACGATGTGGTCGATCATTGCGTCATTGCCCAGCTTGTGGCTTTGCTTGCCCGCCAGATAGACCATGCCGGACCCGTTGCCGCCCCCGGTAAAGCCCACGTCGGTCATCAACGCCTCGCCGGGACCGTTCACGACGCAGCCGATGATCGACAGGCTCATCGGTGTCTTGATATGCTCCAGCCGCGCCTCCAGCGCCTCGACCGTCTTGATGACGTCGAACCCCTGCCGCGCGCAGGACGGGCAAGAGATGATGTTGACGCCCCGGTGCCGCAGGCCCAGGCTCTTGAGGATTTCGTAACCGACCTTCACCTCCTGCACCGGATCGGCGGACAGGCTGACGCGGATCGTGTCGCCGATGCCCATCCACAGCAGGTTGCCCAACCCGATGGCCGACTTGATCGTGCCGGTGGTGAGGCCGCCCGCCTCGGTGATGCCAAGGTGGATCGGCGCGTCTGTCAGCTCTGCCAGTTTCTGATAGGCACTGGCGGCCATGAACACGTCAGAGGCCTTGCAGCTGATCTTGAATTCATGAAAATCGTTGTCCTGCAGGATCTTGATGTGATCCATGCCGCTTTCGACCATCGCGTCCGGCGTCGGTTCGCCGTATTTGTCCAGCAGATGCCGTTCCAGCGATCCGGCGTTCACGCCGATACGGATCGAGCAATTGTTGTCCCGCGCCGCCTTGATGACTTCCTTGACCCGCTTTTCGTCGCCGATGTTGCCGGGGTTGATCCGCAGGCAGGCCGCACCCGCCTCTGCCGCCTCGATTCCGCGTTTGTAATGAAAATGGATGTCGGCCACGATCGGCACGCTGACCTCTGGCACGATCAGCTTCAGCGCCCGTGCCGAGGCTTCATCCGGCACCGAGACGCGGACGATGTCGCAGCCCGCATCCACGGCCGCCTGAATTTGTGCGATGGTCGCCTTCACGTCGGTCGTCAGCGTGTTGGTCATGGTCTGCACCGTGATCGGCGCGTCGCCACCCACGGGCACGTTGCCGACCATGATCTGACGGCTCTTGCGGCGGTCGATCTGGCGCCAGGGACGGATGGAATGAAGCTGCGACATGACAGTCTTTCGGAACAGGGATTTACTGCAACCTAAGACTTTGCAACGACACCAGCAACCGCCCGCGCAGTCGTTATTCGGGAACCACGACCTCGGCCACGTTCACGATCGCGCGCAGATCGCCGTCGCTGTTCAGGTCGGCCACGTCATAGGTCTGCGTCAGATTGTCGACCGACAGCGCAAGGTTCGACGTCACCTGACCGTTCGGGCCGGCAGGCCCGTAATGCTGGCCGTTCACCGCAAAATAGACAGCGCCGCTTTCGCCGACGCGCAGGGTCGCGGGTTCCTCGGTCGGCGGCAGGGCAAAGGTGTCGCCGGCGTCCATGATGCCTTCGAAGATGATCGAATCGTCGGCGGACCGCACACGCACCCAGGCCGGTCGCACAGCGACAATCTGAACATCGGGCACCGGACCTTCGCTGACCTGGATGGCCGACGCGACCGTCATCGGTGCCACGTCATCGGGCAGCGGCGAGGCCTGCGGCGTCTCGATCAGCGCCTGACGCAGGGCGTAATCCACGCCGGTCAGGTCCAGCGTGCCGGACGTTCCAGGCAGCAGGGTCGAGATCGGGGCATCCCGTGCCACCAGCACCGGCACGTCCAGCGCTTGCGGACGGTAGAGACGATCCAGCGCCTCGGGTGTGGGGGATGCGAAATCCGGCGCGGCATCTCCCGCGTTCGCGATCTGCGCCGCACCGGCCAGCGGGTCGAGGTCGGACAGCACCACCGGCGTCTGATCCACCGGGGCGAGACGGACCTTCTGCACCTCTTGCAAGACGGTCCAGCCGCCATAGCCGATCCCGCCGATCAGTGCGACCAGCACCAGCAGCGATCCGACGGCACCGGGCTCGATCCCGGAAAACATCGCCTCGCCCCGCGGGATGAACGGCGTCGCCGAGGCCGAAAAGATGTCCTTCCCCATCGGACTGCGCTGAGCGTCGAAGCGGGCAGGTTTGGTCGACGACGCGGCGGCGGACATGCCATGCGCCGTGCTGAAGCCGCTTTCGCGGCAGAACGTCTCGAACGCGGAATCGGGGTCCATCTGCAGATAGCGGGCATAGGACCGCACATAGCCTGCGATGAAACCCGGCGTATCAAAGGCAGAGGGGTCGGCGTTCTCGATGGCGGCGATGTAGGCGGCCTTGATCTTCAATTCGCGCTGGACGTCCAACAGGCTCTTGCCCATGGTCGCCCGCTCGCCGCGCATCATGTCACCCAAGCGCATGTCAAAGGCGTCGAAACCCTTGGTCTCAACGTCATCAACCGCCTTTGCGCGTCGAAAGCCTTTTACGATCATCGTCGTTCCGCCGTGTGCCTGCCCCGGTTTCAATCTAGATCATGGTTCAATGATAGTCGAATCATGAATTAAAGACTTATTACTACTACATCTAGCACACGGTAACGTGTGATGCACATGCAGAAAGGTCAGCCAGCCAATTCGGCGCGATTCAGCGCACAGTGCGACCAGAGGTCGTCCAGCGCCGCCACGAGGCTGTCCATCTCGCGCGGACCATGCACCGGCGACGGCGTGAACCGCAGCCGTTCGGTGCCGCGCGGGACGGTGGGAAAGTTGATCGGCTGGACGTAGATTCCGAACTGGTCCAGCAGCATGTCCGACATCAGCTTGGTATGCTTGGGATCGCCGACCATCAGTGGCACGATGTGGCTGCCGTGGTCGATGATCGGCAGGCCCAGCCCCTTCAGCCGCAGCTTCAGGATCTTCGCTTGCGTCTGGTGGCTGTCGCGCAGGGCCTGGTCGGTCTTCAGATGCCTCACGCTGGCTGCGGCCCCGGCAGCGACCGCCGGCGGCAACGAGGTCGTGAAGATGAACCCCGGTGCATAGGACCGCACGGCGTCACACATCCGCGCGCTTGCCGCGATATAGCCGCCCATGACGCCGTAAGCCTTGGCCAAGGTTCCGTTGATGATGTCGATCCGCCCCATCAAGCCGTCACGCTCTGCCACACCAGCCCCGCGCGGGCCGTACATGCCGACCGCATGCACCTCGTCGATATAGGTCAGTGCGCCGAATTCCTCGGCCAGATCGCAGATCGCCTCGATGGGGCCGAAGTCGCCGTCCATCGAATAGATCGATTCGAAGGCGATCAGCTTTGGGATCTCCGCATCGTCGGCCGCCAGCAATTCGCGCAGATGCGCCACGTCGTTATGGCGAAAGATGCGCTTCTGCCCGCCATTGCGCCGCACGCCT
This sequence comes from Loktanella sp. DJP18, assembly GCF_049310965.1. Lineage (NCBI taxonomy): Bacteria > Pseudomonadati > Pseudomonadota > Alphaproteobacteria > Rhodobacterales > Roseobacteraceae > Loktanella > Loktanella sp. DJP18. Next base: position 27,744 of record NZ_JBMERN010000017.1, read on the forward strand.
TCGATCATGCTGGCGTGGTTCAGCGCGTCGGAATAGATGATCAGCCCCGGAAACAGCTTCGGCAGCGTGCTCAGCGTCGCGTCGTTGGCGATGTAGGCGGAGGTGAACAGCAACGCCGCTTCCTTGCGGTGCAGGTCGGCCAGTTCCGCCTCCAGCCGTTTGTGATAGACGGTGGTGCCGGAAATGTTGCGTGTGCCGCCCGAACCGGCACCGGTGGCCTCCAGCGCCTCGTGCATAGCCGCAAGAACGGCTGGGTGCTGACCCATGCCCAGATAATCGTTGCCGCACCACACCGTCACCGGGGTCTGCGACCCGTCGGGCTTGTTCCAGACCGCATGGGGATACTGGCCGCGCGTGCGTTCGATATCGATGAAGGTGCGATAACGTCCCTCGTCGTGCAGACGTTGAATGGCTGTTCCGAGGGCTGCGTCGTAGTTCACCGGTTGTCCTTTCGAAAGTGCGACACGTTCGGCAACCAGCGGGCTCAGACGCATCTTGATGTGATCTTGCATATAGAGTGATGAGGATTCGTTCAACACGCGACCAGTTGTCACCTGCGTATTGCAGAAACGCACCCCGGACGTTGATCCAGGTCAAACGGCGGCAGGGCATCGCACCGCCCCCGCGCGTCGCTCGCCTTGACCTCGCTCGCAAAGACGCAGAGTCTTGAACGAACCTCATCCTTCAAGGCAATGACCCCATGACCGACACCACCCTCGCCCCCGTCCTGGACCGGATCGACGCCGACCTCGACGCCGCCACCGACCGCCTGCTCGATCTTCTGCGCATCCCGTCGATCTCGACCGACCGCGCCTACAAGGCCGATTGCGACCGCGCCGCCGACTGGCTGGTCGACGATCTGCAATCCCTGGGGTTCGATGCCCGCAAACACCCGACCCCGGGTCACCCGATGGTCGTCGCCCATTCCGGCGGCACAGGCCCCAACATCCTGTTCTACGGCCATTACGACGTGCAGCCCGTCGATCCGCTGGACCTGTGGGACCGTGACCCCTTCGATCCACAGGTCGAGGATACGGACAAGGGCCGCGTCATCCGCGGCCGCGGCGCTTCCGATGACAAGGGCCAGCTCATGACCTTTCTCGAGGCGTGCCGCGCGTGGAAGGCCGTCCACGGCACCCTGCCCGCCAACATCACCATCTTCTGCGAGGGAGAGGAGGAATCCGGCTCCCCCTCGCTCATCCCCTTCCTTCAGGACAACGCCGACATCCTGCGCGCCGACATCGCGCTGATCTGCGACACCGGCCTCTACGGTGACAGCACCCCCGCCATCATCACGCAACTGCGCGGCCTGCTGGGCGAGGAAATCACCATACACGGCCCTTCCAAGGACCTGCATTCAGGCATGTATGGCGGCATCGCCATGAACCCCGCCCGCGTGCTGGCCCGCGTCATCGCCAGCCTGCACGATGACACCGGCCGCATCACCGTGCCAGGCTTCTACGACGGCGTGCCAGAGCTTTCGAACGAACTGGCCGCCGCCTGGGACGACCTGCACTTCGACGCCGAGAAGTTTCTGGGCGAAGTCGGCCTGAAACTGCCCGCCGGCGAACAGGGCCGTCGCCCTCTGGAAATGATCTGGTCCCGCCCCACCTGCGAGGTCAACGGCATGACCGCCGGCTACACCGGCGACGGCTTCAAGACGGTCCTGCCCGCGCAGGCCCGTGCCAAGATCAGCTTTCGCCTTGTCGGCACACAGGACCCCCACGCGATCCGCAACAGCTTTCGCCAAATGGTCACCGACATGATCCCTGCCGATTGCCGGGTCGAATTCCACGGCCACGGTGCCTCTGCCGCCGGCCAGATGTCCACGACCCACCCCGCCTTCGATCAGGCCCGCCGTGCCCTGTCCGACGAATGGCCCAATGCCGCTGCCTATGTCGGCTGCGGCGGCTCGATCCCGATCGCGGCCTACTTCAAGCAGTATCTCGACATGGACGCGATGCTGATCGGCTTCGGCAAGGACGGCGACCAGATCCATTCCCCGAACGAGAAATACGACCTGTCGTCCTTCCACAAGGGCACACGCAGTTGGGCCCGCATCCTGCACGCGATGACCGCCTGACAAACGCGCGGCCCGGCGTTCCGCGCCGCGCCGCATCCTCTTCGGGTGTCAAAAATATCGGGGGAGTCCGCACCGCGGCCGGGGGGGCTGGTCCCCCTCCGATTTCTCTCGAAAAATCGGATCGAACGGTCAGATCAGGAAAAGATGGTGAAATGGCGCGGTTGACGGGGCTCGAACCCGCGACCCCCGGCGTGACAGGCCGGTACTCTAACCAACTGAGCTACAACCGCGCATTTCAACGACGTGGCAGACATCTTCGGGGTCAATGGCGCGGTTGACGGGGCTCGAACCCGCGACCCCCGGCGTGACAGGCCGGTACTCTAACCAACTGAGCTACAACCGCCCTTGACCCGTCCGGCGTCTGCACCGAACGTGTCGCGCTTCTATGCAAGCCCCCCAGCCCCGTCAAGCGGGGCGCGCGCAAAAACCGTCACGGCAGCGGAATATGTTCCGCATCATCGCCGGGCGGCAGGCGAAAGCGGCCGTTCGCCCAGTCACCGCGCCGCCAGGCCTCCTTCGCCTCCTCGATCCGTTCCTTGCTGGAGGCCACGAAATTCCACCAGATACGACGCGGCCCTTCCAGCGTGGCCCCGCCCAGCAACATCAGCCGCGCGCCCTGCGGCCCGGCCGTCAGGCTGATCCGGTCACCCGGTCGAAAGACCATCATGCGGCCTGCGTCGAAATCCTGCCCGGCGACCGTCACCGATCCTTCCAGCACGTAGACCCCGCGATCCTCGTGGTTGTCCGGTAGGGGAATGGCGGCCCCTGCGATCAGGACCGCGTCGGCATAGAACATCTCCGATGTCGTCTCGACCGGGGCCGACGCGCCATAGACCTCGCCCAGGATCACGCGCACCGATTTGCCTTCACCGTCCAGCACCGGCAATTCGTCCTTGCCCGCATGGCGAAAGCTGGCAGGGCCGTCTTCGGCCCCGGCCGGCAAGGCCACCCAGGTCTGGATGCCCAGCAGACTGTGCGGTGCCTGCCGCTCTGCCTCGTCCATGCGTTCCGAATGGGTGATGCCGTGGCCCGAGACCATCAGGTTCACAGCCCCCGGCCTGATCCACTGGTCCGTGCCCAGCGAATCGCGGTGATGGATTGCGCCCTTGTGCAGATAGGTCACAGTTGCGAGACCGAAGTGCGGATGCGGGCGCACGTCGATGCCTTCGCCGGTCAGGAACTCGGCCGGGCCCATCTGGTCGAAGAAGATGAAAGGCCCGACCATCTGCCGCCGGGGGGCCGGCAACGCGCGGCGCACCGCGAAGCCGCCCAGATCGCGCGCGCGCGGCACGATCACCGTCTCGATCGCGTCGATGTCGTCGCCCACCGGGGCAATGCGGGTCGAGGGCGGGGTTCCAGCTCATGGCGTGTCTCCTTTTGCTGAAACAAGGGTAGTCCCGCCGGCCGGTGACGTGAAGTCACAAGGGCCGCACCGCGATTGTGCGGGCCTGGAGGGGGCGCTGCCCCGGCCCGCGGCACCCCCTAAGTATTTCTGACCAAAAGAAATCAGGACGGGACGCACAGCTTTCGCAGATCGGCGCGGATCAGCTTGCCGGTCGTGGTCATCGGCAGGGCGTCGATGAAATGGACGTGACGCGGCGCTTCATGGGCTACCAGGCGCGTGCGGACGTGATCGGACAAGGCGCGCGCCAGATCGTCGCTTGCCGCCTGGCCCTCGGCCAGCTGGACAAAAGCAACGATCACCTCGCCGCGCAGATCGTCGGGCTGGCCCACGACACCGGCCATACGCACGGCCGGGTGGGTCAGCAGGCAATCCTCGATCTCGGCCGGGCCGATGCGGTAGCCGGCGCTGGTGATGACATCGTCGGCACGCCCGCGAAAGCGGATGCGCCCGGTGTCGGTCAGTATCCCGCGGTCGCCGGTGATCAGCCAGTCGCACCTGAACTTCTCTGCCGTCGCCGCTGCATCGTTCCAGTAGCGCAGGAACATCACCGGATCGGGCGCACGCACGGCGATGTCGCCTTCCAGCCCCACCCCGCATGGGTCCCCGGAGTCATCGATCACCCGGCAGTCATGCCCCGGCACGGCGTAGCCCATGACCCCCGGCTCTGCCGGGGCAATCGCCGCGCAGGAACTCACGATCATGTTGCATTCGGTCTGGCCGTAGAATTCATTGATCGTGCAGCCCAGCACGTCCTGTCCCCAGGCGATCAGCGACGCCCCCAGCGTCTCGCCTCCACTAGCGACGGATCGCAGGTTGATCTTGGGCGGATCATCAAGCTGGCGCATAATCTTCAGCGCAGTCGGCGGCAAGAACACATTGCGCACATGATGATCGCGGATCAGATTGAACGCCGATTCCGCGGTGAACCGATCGAACCGGCTGGCCACCACCGGAACACCGTGATGCAGAGCCGGCAGCAACACGTCCAGCAGCCCGCCGATCCAGGCCCAGTCTGCCGGTGTCCAGATCCGGTCGCCCGCCTGCGGAAAACCGTCGTGGCTCATCTCAACCCCCGGCAGATGACCCAGCAGCACGCGGTGACCATGCAGCGCACCTTTCGGCGGACCGGTCGTGCCAGAAGTGAAGATCAGGATGGCCGGATCGTCGGGGCCGGTGTCGTGCGGCGTGAAATCCGGGCTCTGACCGGCGATGAAATCCGGAAAATCGTCATCGACCGAAACCACACGCAGCAGGTCCGGCAGTGCGTCGCGCAGCCCTACCAATGTCGCCGCCCCAGCAGCGTCGGTGATCACCACCTTCGCCCCTGCCGCTCCCAGCCGGTGCCGCAGGGCATCCGGGCCGAACAGCTTGAACAGGGGGATCGAGATCGCCCCCATCTTCGTCACGGCAACATGCGCCGCCGCCGTCTCGACCCGTTGCGGCAACAGCACGCCAACCCGGTCGCCCGGCCCGACCAGCGTCGACAGCGCATGTGCCAACCGGTTCGACAGGCTGCGCAACCCTGCAAATGTCGTCACCGTCCCGTCGGTCGCGTCGATGATCGCTGGCGCATCCGGTGTCAGCGCCGCGTTCCGATCACAGCAATCCACGCCGATGTTGTAGCGGTCGGGGATGTCCCAGCGGAACGCGGCACGGGTCTGGTCGATGGTCGGGTGCAGGGTCAACATCCGCCAACTGTCGGGCGGCACCGTCACCGGGGTCAAGTGATTTCCCGAAGGTTCGCCGCAGCGGCCCGCATCGCTTTTCGCTTGCGACGGCATGCGAAAAACGATGACGTTGCGGCAGCCTAGAACAGGGAAGAGTGCCACACCATGTCCATGAAAGTCGCTTTCGAACGGTTCGTCACGGACCTCGGCTTTGCCGTGCCGAACGCCTTCACGGACATGCCAGCACCGGATTTCGGGGGACGGTTCTTCGAATTTGCGCGCAGGAACGGTTACGACATCGCCGCAACCGAAACCCTGGTCTTTCGCCATCTCGGCATCAAGGTCTATGAGGTCGTCGACGTCGGCGTCCACGATGGCACCCCCTGGCTGTATCAGTCCTTTCCGGATGCGAAGTTTCTGCTGGTCGAACCGCAGCGGGACCTTCAGGACCGCTTGAAATCGCGGCCCACCCATTTCGAGTGTCTCAACGTGGCAGTCGGGCCAGAAGCGGGCCGCCTGACCCTGCAGGCCCGCAACGAACGCTCGTCATTCCTTGACCGGACGGAAGCTGCGGCGACACCGGCTGACGTATCCTACGAGGTCGAGGTCATGACTCTTGACCGCATTCTGCAAGACCGCACGACCGCCGATCAGGTCGGGCTGAAGATCGATATCGAGGGTTATGAGCATTTCGCCCTGCAAGGCCTGACGTCAGAGCTCGGCCGTATCGCCTTCGTCTCGATGGAGGTCAGCGTCCGGCAGCGCTTCAAGGGCGAAAAGACCTTCAGCGACATCGTATCGATCATGAACGATAAAGGGTTTCTGTTCTACAACCTGATGAACGTCGTGCGACCTGCACCGCCCAATGCCTACGACGTCCTGTTCCTGCCAAAGGACAGCCCGAAGTTCCGCACATGACGCCGCGCACCTCGAACGGAAATGGTGGGTGGTATGGGGCTCGAGCCCCCGACATTTTCGGTGTCAACGAAATCTATCTTTCCCAAACATCAGGTTTTTAGTCGCTTATCGTTTCCTGCGATTGTGCCGAAAATCGAGGATCGATCAGGAACATATCGCGTTTTTTGGAATGCTAATTCCGGGACCGATTTTTTCCGAGAGTCCCATCCTGAAAATGCAATTTCGTCGTGATTTCAGAATGACCCGTCGGAGCGTCAGCTCGTCCATCGAAGCCGATCGGCCATTTCCGGTCCGCGTGAAGGTAGTGATTCCACCGACAGGGCTGGGCACTTGGTCGAGATGGAGATGTGGCTGGATCGGGAGTTCGGCCGAGATGGTCACGGCAAGTCATCTGCGACGGCCATCGGTGTCGACGCCACCGCCTATCACTTCCAGAGCCTGGATCACGCAGCCCGGTTCCTCGCCCCCTTCCCGGCGCTTGCGCTGGCCATTCCGGTCGATCGACCGGCGACACGCGGGCCTCTGACGTATCGATGGCTGGCAAAAGGCGCGGGTTACCGCCTTTGACCTCAACCGGTAATTGATGAGAGTGGATCCATTGCTTAAGGATTATATTTTTTGGGAAATTTAGCAGCGCTGATCTTTGCCGTCGCTATGCTGTCGGCCATGGTCTACGGCACGCAAACGGCCCACATTGAAGGTTGTGGCGATGCATTAGCCGCAGGGCCATATGGCGAGGCAGCGGCCTTCAGCCGTGTATCCGTTACTGATGAAATCACCGACCTGGCTTCTGTCCGCGGGCCGGGCTGCACGTTCTCTGTGACGGGTCGTGCCGGGACGTCATCATTCGAGGCTACATTCGAATATGACCGGGATGCACAGACATATCGCACAACTGATCTGCTGATGTGGTAGCCCACCCCGACGTGGGCTGGGGGTCAGGCCAGCGATGCAGGCTCGACCGCACCTTTCGACGGCAGGCCGGCTGGCGACAGTGGGTGCTTCGTGCCGGGGCGGTAGTTGCCCAGCAGATCGACCAGCCAGATCGTCGCCGCGTCTGCGGTCTGGTAAGCCGGTGATCCGACAGTCGGCGCGCGCAGGGTCAGTGGTATGTCATAGGCATAGGACATGTCCTTCACCATGCCGGTCGTGCCGCGGGACACCCAGAGCTTCACGGCCGCACCCGAGGCCCAGGTCACGCCGGACAGGTTCGTGACCGTGACACCCAATGCGCCGAATGAGACGGTGAGGTTCTGCGGAACAGTGACGCCAGACCCATCGACACCCGCAACAGTGTAATTGTGATGCACCGACCCGATGGTGATGGCGTGGCGGTTGTCCTGTCCTGCAAAGCTGGCCTGCGTCAGCGGTGCGCCGAACCAGTCATTCCAGTAGGGGAACAACACTTTGGCCCCAGACGCCACTGACGCCGAGAGCGTGGTGGACAGCTGCTCCCAACCGCGAGACACGCCGGGGTAGGCGAACCGCTTGCCGCTGTCCTGCGTCGTCCAGGGGCCGTCGTCTATCGATAGTTCGGGACACAGGCAGATGTTGTCCGTGATGCGCTTGATCGGCTACAGCGGATGCTTGGCGGGATCGTCCATCGGTGTGTAGAAGCCGATCTGCGCCCCCTTCACGGTGATGACCTCGGTGTTGCCGTTCAGGACATTGGGATAGAGGTTGGAATATGCGTCCCACCCGGCCCCATCGGTGAGGTTGATAAACTCGCGCAGGTCGCCGCCGCTTGTCGTCGGCGGCGCAAGGAACATGCAGGATCGCAGGGTGAACCCGGACCCTTCGAGGTAGATCATGTTCCCCAGCGTCGGGTTCTGCGAGAAGACGCACATCTGGAACAGCGCGTTCGTGGACGGAGATTTCACCGCCGTCGTCCCGCTGGCATCGGCATAGTTGACGGACCCGAGGATATTGCACCGCGAGATGTAGATGTTCTGATCCTTGCTGGCAGCGGTATCGACCCGCATGCAGGCGTTGTCCGAGAAACTGCCGCCCGTCCATCCGTGGGTCTGGCTGATCGCGCACCCGTCGAACTCGCAGAACCGGACGCCACCGCCACGATAGCCTTGGTGGGCATGACGTGGATAGCGGTTGCGGTCGTCGAGTGCGGCAGCGCCATTCGGTTCCCCACAGTGCCGGGGATATTGGTGTTCCAGCGCGTTTCGGCCCCGTTGTGGGCGGTCGGTCGGGGATTTGATCGTCTCAACCCCGAGGAAGTGGACCCCGTAGCCCTTGCCCGTTGCAAGGCAGATGAAGTCCTTGTTGCCGTCGGCCACGACGTTGCTCATGAACACCTTGCCGGTGCCCGTGACCGGAGCGGACCCTTCGCTCACAGAAGACGGCGTAACACAGGTGTTGATGCCTTTGAACGTGACGTTGTGGCATAGCACTTCGCAGGCGTGTTTCTGGCTGAAGAACAGCGACCGGGAGTGGCTGGTCCAGATTTCCGCCTCCTCGTCCCACGGGCCCAGAATGTCAACGTCCGTGTGCTACATCTGATTGGCAGCCACAGCGGAGAACACTGACGAATTTTCAGTCGTCAGCCCAAGGAAGCTGATCTGCGCACGTTCTGCGCTGCCTCATCGCCCAATCCAGATGTGGTCGTTGTCGCGCAGAAGCGAGCCGTTCTGGTTGATCGTATGGGCAAACGTCTGACCGCCGCGCAGCATGATCCGGACGGCTGCACCCGAAGTCGTGGCGTAGATATTTTCAGCCCGCGCAAGCGCCGCCTCCCATGTCGTCACCTTGTTGTTCGCGTCGGACAGGGGCGCGCCGGTGAAGTTGCCGGCCGTATCGACAACGATGGTGCGGTTGGCCGGATAGCCTAGAACCGGGTCTTCCGGGTCGATCACGGTGAAGGAATACGTGGCGCTGCCGGTGTTCCCCGAGAGGTCGCACAGCTCGCTCGTCACCGTGTAGGTGCCGGGGGCCTCGTAGACATGCGCCGGTTTGCCGGGGGTAAAGCTGACGTTACGGTCACGGTGCTGGTTGAGGATCTTCGTCGTGCGGTGCAGGCTGCCCGGATCGCCGAATGTCGTCTTGAAGAAGATGGACTGGTAACGCTTGTTCCAGGCATCGACGGAAACCATCTGGTCGGTCACGCCGTCAGCCACGATGTCAAACTCGCAGAAATAGGGTGCATACTTCGGCAGATGTGTCGGAGCCTCCGATATCGTGACGGCGATGTTGCCCCGCGCGACGTTCCAGCCGAGGGCCGGTGCTGCAAGGGTGCCGGTGTCGGTCGCTTGCGCCAGTGAGACTGCGGTGCCGGTCTTGCCGTAGACGCCACCGGACAGGGAAAGTTTGGGCATGTCTTGCTCCTTAAAGGACGGTGTCGCGGGTGGCCGCCACGACGTTGGCCCCCTGCGTTGCGGTCACGGTCTGGCGGATGGTTCCACTGGCAATGGGCAGCGTCAGTTTCAGATCAGCGGTCAAGACGGCACCGGTGCTGACGAGCGTGATGACACTGGCGAAGGTCACAAGGCCAAGGTCTGGGTCGTGCGCCCACAGCCCCAGGTCGAAGGTGATCTTGTTGCCGATGCTGTAGGGTCCGGCAGGCGTAGGTGCCAACAGCCCGATATCGACGGGACCGGATGCCAGCAGCGCCGGATCGAACCTGCGCGACAGCCCTGCATACTTCGACCCCGCCGCACCCGTCACGGTCACATCGGCACCGTCCACAACCGTCGCAACCTGCGTCCCGTCCCTGCGGGTCTCGATGTCGATTGTCTCCGGCACCGGCAAAGGCTCCGGGTCGGGAATGTCGGGTGCTGTGAGACTGGCCGCCCGCGCAAATACCGAGATTGATGTGAGCATGATGGGTCCTTACGTGGGAATGACTGAAACGGCGATCACGGAAGTCGCGGCGGAGTCCCCCGTTGCCAGCTTGACCGCGAGCATTCCGGCTATTGTCGTCGTACCGCTTGCCACGCTGGCTTTTCGCGAAGCCACCCCAACAATGTCTGAATTTTTGGTCAGCCCGGTCCATGTCAGGGTGCCGCTGGACTGCAACGATTGCGCAGCCGCGACCACAAAGCCGTTTTGACCTATAGCGACACTCAATGCGACGTCACCTGAGACGTTGCCTTTCGCCGCGGCCACCGCCTCGACAGTCGAACCGGCCGGGATCACGACCTTGAATACTTCCAATGTCTCGGACGATGATCCGCCGGGATCGGTGAAGCCGATGGTGATGCCACCCGGAGCGTCGGCGGTCAGGACGGCGCGAAATACCTCTGTAATCATACCCGCTCCACCGTTGATGCCAACGGTGCCTGTCGGTCGAGTCACGGTCGCGCCAGCGAAGATCATCGAACCGTCCGGCGTCGTGTCGCCACCGCCGCGCGTGGCGAATATGATGAACTCGTCTCCCGTGACATAGCCGTTGCCGATGGTATGCGTGGACGCAAGAGACGCGACAGGCGTGTTGCCGACGAAGGTGCAAGTCGCAGTTGCAGTCGGTGCTATCTCCGCTGCCGTCATGAATGTCACTTCGTCCGTCAGCACTCCACACTGGTTGCCGGAATCGTCCACGACCAGACCGGCAGGCCATGCTGGTGTAATGGCTGTCGCAGCCGCAAGCCCGCTGTAGGGGATCGTCAGGACCGCACCGCTGATGGTGCAGGCACCGATGGCCACCGACACGCCGCCGAACGTGATGGACCCTTCGCCTTCGAAAATCGGGGTATCGAACATGACCACGAAATTGCCCGTTGTCGGTACATCGACCGCTGCATCGTCCGGGGCATAGGACACGACATAGGGCGGGGTCGCGTCGATACCGGACACAGCGACCGTTGCGGTGCGTATGAACGTGCCATCCGTGACCGTAACCACGACATCGACGGCATTTTCTGCCGCCGCCTCAAGGCCACTGAACGATACGGGCGTCCCGTCATTGGCGAACGGAGTACGTGTCAGCGAATCCAAAGTGACACCACCAGCATCGCGAAACGCGAGCGTCAGGGTCAGCGTGCCAGCCCCGGTGTAGTGCGCGTCGATACCGAAGGAAGCAGCCAAACCACTGCCGGGGTTGCTGAACGTCACGGTGTCAATCGTGATTGGGTTCGGCGTCGATAACAGCGGGATGCCGATCTTGACCCTTCGCTCGCCACGTTGGCCGACCCGGCGGAGGCCGCCGACCTGGCCGACCATCAGATCCACCCGACGATTTCGGAAACGGTCGTGCCGCCTGCATGAATCCGGATAAACGGTCCTGTGACCAGTTCTCCGGCCTGAACGTTCAGCAGATTGGCAACGACGCCATTCACGCCAGTGACCCTCAGACTGCCCCCACCGTCCGGGGCAGTCCCGACACGAATCTCGCGCAGTTGCGTCTCAAGGTCAGCATCGGCCGGAACGACAATCGCGAACCCCAAGCCGAGACCGGTCGGCGTGGGCATATTGGCGGCAAACGGGTTCTTGGCGGGCATGGCATTGATCCTCTGGCTGAAGGGATAAAGAGAAGGAAAACAGCCCTGACATCGGGACTGGCGCGCAGCGGGACTGCACGGGGCAAGGTTCACATTGGGGCGTCGTGCGGCGGCAGAGGGCCGCCGTCAGCAACTCTGACCGTCGTGGCGAATTGTGCGGCAGCGTTGGTGCGGACCACGTCAGTGGACTGCTTTCATCGCGATCGGCAGCTGTTGCCTCAGATATGCGCCAGCGCAGTTAACGATTTCGGTCACGTCCGTGCGGCCGTCGGCCAGCGACCGATGGCGACGTGCCCATTCGGTCGAAAATTGCTTGATCGCCGCAACGGCATCCCAGCGCGAGGTCAATCTCGACCCGGCCGGGCTGCAGGTTCTGCTGTGGGATCGGCCCGACCCGAATTCGCGTCGGTACGTCCTCGCACGGCTGCGGGAGTACTGACGCGTCTGCCCATCTCCAGCGTGGCGGCATTGGTCCCGTCGGTTAGCCCGTCTCGCGCGGGCCGTCGTTCATGACCCGCAACAATCGGTCGATCAAGAAGGTGCCGCGCTGTTCATCGACGAACCTGAACCTCACGGTAAGGCAGTTATATCCCGGAAGTTCGCAAAGCGTGCAAACCTCTGAGCAGATGCTGATCGCGCCTGACCGTTAATCTTGCATCAATGGCGAACAAGGTCTCGCTTCAGTACACCCGGGATGGCGGCGTCTCATCGATGAGCGCGTTGGTGAGTTCCTGAAACCCGCGCTGACAAGCAACTGGATTTCGGACCGCCGCATGGCGTGGGGATTGACGACACTGATCGCACTGTGTCGTAAGCCCGGAATGATCGTCGGCGACTATCGGACGGAACTGACGTCGAACGCCAGCTTGAATGGGCGCGCCGAGCACAAGATCGAATGGCACGACATCGCGCCAGGCAAGCCGATGCATAAGGGCTTTGCAGAGTGCTCCAACGGCATGGTCGGGGGCGCGCTTCTGTACGAGACGCTGCCGCAACGTGGCCCATACTCGCGATCTGACCAAGACTCGGGTCATCGACTGCTACGCCGCGCGGCTGCACTCGGCCCTCGCCGACCAGACCCCTGCAGGCGTCGACCAGCACCACATCACCGCAATCGACCGACCCACTGCACGCGACGAAAGTTCCGCGCGCCACGGAACGGCATGATCTACCGGCTTCGGTCGCTGCTGGATGAAAAGACGATGGAAGGCCACGATCGGCGCGATCCTTGGCTGAGGCATCACCCGCGGCGTCATCGACGGGAGCCCCTGCCGGGCGTCGTGCTCATGCAGAGCGAGGGAACGCGACCGGGCAAGGAGTCGTTAAGTGATTGATTTATGGTGGGTGGTGAGGGGCTCGAACCCCCGACATTTTCGGTGTAAACGAAACGCTCTACCAACTGAGCTAACCACCCGCCGCGCCGATTTACGCAAGTTTGCGCCTCAGCGCAACTCCTCCATCCGCCCCTGCGACAGATAGAAGACATTGCCCTGCCCGCCCTTAAGGTCGGTCCAAGCAGAGTCGTCCAGTCCCAGTGCCGCACAGCGCAGAAAGCGGCTGATGATCCCGTGGCAGACGATCACCGCAGGCCCGTCCAGACCGGCGACGAAAGACCGTGCGCGTGCAGCGACCCGGGCCAGCCCCTCACCGGGCGCACGGGCATAGACCGAAAGATCGCCGTCGGGGCCTTCGCTGGAGGCATCGGGCGCAAAGTCGCGGCGCAGCAGACCGGACCAGGCACCCACGTCAATCTCGCGGAGGCGGTCGTCGGTGCGGATTTCGGTCGCAACCTCTGCCAGGGCGATGCCCGCCGTCTGCACCGCACGCCCCATGGGAGAGGTGAAAAATGCAAACCCTGCCAGATCGCGCCCCGCCAGCAGCCGGCTCTGACGCGCGGCCTGCGCGCGGCCCAGGTCCGTCAGCGGCGCGTTCAATCGCCCCTGCATCCGGCCTTCGCGGTTCCAGACCGTCTCTCCGTGGCGCAGGATGTAGAGGTCAGGCGTCATGCGACACTCCCCATGAAAAAGGGTGCCGCCCTGCGGCGACACCCCTGAAGTCTGGTGGGTGATAAGAGATTTGAACTCCTGACATCTTCGATGTGAACGAAGCGCTCTACCACTGAGCTAATCACCCTTGGGCGCTCATTTAGCTGTCGTCGTCGGCCACCGCAACCCCGGATTTCGCATTTCGTCCCGCACCGTCGCCCTGCCCTGCGCCATCCTTCTGCGTGCGCAGCTTCAGCGTCAGCATCTGCGCGCCCATCCCCAGGTCCTTGACCTTCACGGTCTTGATCTTGCCCATCGGCGGCAGGATCAGTTCCTTGCCAGCGGCCAGGATGTCGGCCAGTTCCGCCAGCGCCGCTTCGATCGCGGGTTTGGCGTCCTTCTTCTTCAGGTTGGCGCGGGCGATCACGCGGTCGATGAATTCGGCCTTCTTCATCGCCTCGCCGGCGGGCACGTCGACTGCCGCGCCCACGACGCGCGGTGCCGGTGTCTTGCTGGCGCCGCCGGGTGCCGTGACCTGGACCTTGGGTGTCGCCACCTTCAGACGGACGGTCCCGTCTGCAGGAGTCTCGGGTTTCGCGGTCATGATGGCTTCCTTCCCTGGGATCTCGGCGGCGGCAGCTTCTCATCGGGCGCAGCCTGCGTGGCGTGCAAAAAGCGCCGTTGAAAGACCCTGTCCGCATATCATGGCAATGCCAGGCCATGACAGGAAAAAGGCGCGCCACGGGGGCGCGCCTTTCAGTATCGTTTAGTGGATGCCGGCGCCGACATTCTCGGTCCGGGCCGCGAGGGCGGCAGCGACACGGGCCTCTTCCGCCGCTTCGTCCCATTCGATGGGCTCCGGCTTGCGGACCAGCGCGTGCTCCAGCACCTCAGAGACGTGCGACACAGGGATGATCGTCAGACCCTGCTTCACGTTGTCCGGGATATCGACGAGGTCCTTTTCGTTCTCCTCGGGGATCAGCACCGTCTTGATGCCACCGCGCAGCGCGGCGAGCAGTTTTTCCTTCAGCCCCCCGATCGGCATGGCGTTGCCGCGCAACGACACCTCGCCCGTCATGGCGATGTCCTTGCGGACCGGGATCTGCGTCAGCACGGACACGATCGAAGTGACCATCGCCAGACCGGCACTCGGCCCGTCTTTCGGCGTTGCCCCGTCGGGGACGTGGACGTGGATGTCCGTCGTGTCGAACTTCGTCGGCTTCACCCCGATGCTGGGGCTGATGGACCGGACGTAAGAGCTTGCCGCGTCGATGGATTCCTTCATCACATCGCCCAACTTGCCCGTCGTCTTCATCCGGCCCTTGCCCGGCAGGCGCAGTGCCTCGATCGACAGCAATTCACCCCCCACACTGGTCCAGGCCAGGCCCGTGACGACGCCGATCTGATCGTCCTTTTCCGCCAGACCGTAGCGATGCTTGCGCACGCCAAGGTAGTCGGACAGGTTATCGGCCGTCACATGCACCGCATCGACGTCCTTCTTCACGATCTTCGTCACCGCCTTGCGGGCAATCTTGGCCAGCTCACGCTCGAAGTTCCGCACGCCGGCCTCTCGGGTATAATACCGTGCGATGTCGGTCAGCGCCGCGTCGTCGACGCTGAACTCCTTGGCCTTCAGGCCGTGATTGCGCATGACCTTGGGCAGCAGATGGCCCTTGGCAATCTCGCGCTTTTCGTCCTCGGTATAGCCAGACAGGTTGATGATCTCCATCCGGTCCAAGAGCGGCCCCGGCATGTTGTAGGAGTTCGCCGTCGTCAGGAACATCACGTTCGACAGGTCGTATTCCACCTCGAGGTAGTGGTCCACGAAGCTCGCGTTCTGTTCCGGGTCCAGCACCTCCAGCATCGCAGACGCGGGATCGCCCCGGAAATCCTGCCCCATCTTGTCGATTTCATCCAGAAGGATCAGTGGGTTGGTGGTCTTCGCCTTCTTCAGCGCCTGGATGATCTTGCCCGGCATCGATCCGATATAGGTCCGACGGTGGCCGCGAATTTCGCTTTCGTCACGCACGCCGCCAAGGGAAATGCGGATGAACTCGCGCCCCGTGGCCCGTGCCACCGACTTGCCCAGCGACGTCTTGCCTACACCCGGCGGGCCGACAAGGCACATGATCGGGCCCTTCAGCTTGGCGCTGCGGCTTTGAACGGCAAGGTATTCGACGATGCGTTCCTTGACCTTATCCAGCCCGAAGTGGTCGTCGTCGAGCACCTTCTGTGCGTGGACGAGGTTCTTCTTCGTGCGGGACTTCGTCCCCCACGGCACGGACAGGATCCAGTCGAGGTAGTTGCGCACCACCGTCGCCTCGGCGCTCATCGGGCTCATGTTCTTGAGCTTCTTCAGCTCCGCATCGACCTTCTCGCGGGCTTCCTTCGACAGTTTCGTCGCGTTGATCCGCGCTTCCAGTTCGGCAACCTCGCTGGCACCGTCCTCGCCGTCGCCCAGTTCCTTCTGGATCGCCTTCATCTGTTCGTTCAGATAGTATTCGCGCTGCGTGCGCTCCATCTGGGTCTTTACGCGGGTCTTGATCTTCTTCTCGACCTGCAGCACGGACATTTCGCCCTGCATCAGGCCATAGACCTTCTCCAGCCGCTCAGAGACCGACAGCGTTTCCAGCAGGCCCTGCTTCTGCGCGACCTCGATGCCAAGATGGCCAGCGACCAGATCGGCAAGTTTCGCCGGTTCCGTCGTCTCGCTGACGGCGGCCATCGCTTCCTCTGGGATGTTCTTCTTGATCTTGGCGTAACGCTCGAACTCGGCCGCGACCGTGCGCACCAGCGCCTCGATCTCGTCCTCGTTGCCGGGCATTTCGGTCAGGTATTCGGCCGACGCCTCGAAAAAGCTGGCGTTCTCGACGAAGTCCACGATGCGCACCCGCGCGCGGCCTTCGACCAGCACCTTCACGGTGCCGTCCGGCAGCTTGAGCAGTTGCAGCACGTTGGCCAGCACGCCGGCCTTGTAGATGCCGTCCTGTGCGGGATCGTCCTCACCGGGGTCGATCTGGCTGGACAGCAGGATCTGCTTGTCGTCGCGCATGACTTCTTCAAGCGCACGCACGGATTTCTCCCGTCCGACGAACAGCGGCACGATCATGTGAGGAAAGACCACGATGTCGCGCAGCGGCAGGACGGGGTAGGATGTGGCAAGAGGCTCTTGCATGCGTTTCTTCCTTTTCAGTGGCAAAACGTCCCGGTCCCGCATTGGCGACCCTTGGGGCGTTTCCGTATCAGACATGTGGGGCAACCCGGACCCCTTTTCAACATCTTGCGTGTGATGACCCGGGGGTGCCGACAATCCGCAAGATTTGCATCCGATGGTGAACCCGCAGACCACGGGCTGCAAGATGACATTTGTGTAAAACCCTGTCCGTTGCGGCATCGATGCATCCCGCTTCTTGCGACCATGGCACCAGAGTCGAGAACAATCGGTGAAACCGGCACGGTTTTGCGGTCGGTCCCACATATCGCGATACATGGCGGTTCGCTTTGACGGGTCCCGTGCCAGAGCGGGTGCCGTAACGCCTCTGGCTTCGTCAGCCGATCTGCCTTCGTCGCTGTCCCGCCTCAGGACATGTTTCGATTGTCAGGTTGCCGGCCGCGTCTCGGACCACATGCCACTTGCCTTGTTGGCTGCCGCATGGGTCGTCTGCGCCAGGTCGGTCCAAGGCTCCCCAAGGCCAAGTGCCTCGGCGTGTCCCGGGTGACCGCCCACCGGCAAATGGGTACCAGCCGCCTGTTCCGCGGACTTGATCGCCTTGATGATGAGCTTGTGCGCCTGCCCATACCAGTGACTGTCGTGGGCATAGGACAGGTTGAGGGCTGCCACGTCGTGCGGCGACAACGCCCGCGTCGCGCGCGGCAACGCCCGCTGGTCCCAGGCCACGGCGTTGTCGCGGAACCGGGGGTCATAGGTCCAGCCGACGTGGTGACACAGGCGGCGGAACGCCTCGAACAGGATATGCTGCGTCGGGTGATTGATCGCCCAGAGCGCAGGTTCACCCCGCCAGGTCGCCTCGATGTAGTCGGACAGGACGATGTCGCAGTCCGCAGCCTCCTTCTCCCTCAGCTTGCGCATGGATGTGGCGACCCGGTCGGCTTTGTGCAGGTCGATCCGTCCCGCACAATACTCCTCGAACACCTTCAGCGGCGTGCGACCGACCGCGGCCCGCAGGATCGCTTCCGCGCCCTTCACCACCGAACGCCCTTTGGACGCCACGATCTCGAGCCCGGCGATCCCGTCGATGTAGATGTAGGGCATGAACACGATTTGCCCGCGTGTTGCCTGTCGCACGTCGTCGACATTGAAGGGCGTGTCGCGATTCGCGATGGCCTGAGCGATCACCAGATCGGCCTTGGCCAGTCGCGCCCGGATTTCATCCTCGTCGAAGGTGCCCCAATAGGGTGTGATGGTGCGGAAGTCGCACGGCATCTTCGGAAACATGCCCCGCGCGATACCACGCATGACGTTGATCTGGCAATTTCCCAGAAACAGGATGTCGGTCATGTGGTCGGCCCTTTTGCTGACCGACATATTCATCCGCTTTTTGTCAATTCGACGTAAACCGCAAGACTCTTTGGTGATTTCACAATGGCGCGATGTCCCCCGCCGCACGGTTGGCGTGAAAATCGGCCTCCCAGGCGGCGAACGTGCCTGCTGCAACTGCACCGCGCATCTCAGCCATGATCTGCTGAAAATAATGCAGGTTGTGCCAGGTCAGCAACATCCCCGAGATCATCTCCTGCGATTTGAACACATGGTGCAGGTAGGCGCGCGAGTAGTTGCGACAGGCGGGACAGGTGCAGGCCTCGTCCAAGGGCCGCGGATCGTCGGCGTGGCGCGCGTTCTTCATGTTGACGACGCCGTGACGCGTGAACCCCTGCCCGGTTCGCCCAGAGCGACTGGGTAGCACGCAGTCCATCATGTCGATGCCACGCTTCACCGCGCCGACGATGTCGTCCGGCTTGCCCACGCCCATCAGGTAGCGCGGCTTGTCGCGCGGTAGCATGTCGGTCGTGAAATCGAGGCAGCCGAACATCGCCGCCTGTCCCTCGCCGACCGCAAGGCCACCGACGGCATAGCCATCGAAGCCGACGTCGATAAGCGCCTTGGCGGATTCCTCGCGGAAGTCCCGTTCCAATCCGCCTTGCTGGATGCCGAACAGCGCATGTCCGGGACGATCGCCGAAGGCATCGCGCGACCGCTGCGCCCACCGCATCGACAGGCGCATCGATTCAGCGATGCGGTCACGGTCGGCAGGCAAGGCGGGACATTCGTCGAAACACATCACGATGTCGGAGCCGAGCAACTTTTGAATTTCCATCGACCGTTCAGGCGAGAGCATGTGCTTGCTGCCGTCGATGTGGGATCTGAAGGTCACGCCGGCTTCGGTCAGCTTGCGCAGGTCGGCCAGCGACATGACCTGAAAGCCGCCGGAGTCGGTCAGGATCGGCTTGTCCCAGTTCATGAAGCGGTGCAGACCGCCCAAGGCCGCGATGCGTTCCGCCGTCGGACGCAGCATCAGGTGATAGGTATTGCCCAGCAGGATGTCGGCTCCGGTGGCCGCGACGCTTTCGGGCAGCATCGCCTTGACCGTGGCCGCCGTGCCGACCGGCATGAAGGCCGGCGTGCGGATGTCGCCGCGGGCCGTGTGGATGACGCCGGTGCGCGCCGCGCCGTCGGTGGCGGTCAGGTCGAATGAAAAGGGCGTGGTCATGGGATCGGTCCTGCTGGGATCGCCCCCTTTTGCCCCCCAGCGGCCCGGATGGAAAGAGCCGCCCGACTACATATCAAAAACCGAATGTTTCGCATGCGATACGTATTATGTCATATGATCTTGGCGCGTTTTCAATTGGTTGAGGATCAGTGACCACACCGAGCGGCAGGCTGTGCCGGGGCCGGACAGAAGCGATCTGCGCAGGCGCAGCCAGAACCTGCGGCGTTCCCAGCGGGCGCGACTGGCAACGCGGCCCGTGATGATGTCAGCCTCGGTCGAAGGGCGGACGGGGCGCGGCAGGGCGCCGGGGAAGATGAACGACGACATGGTCATTCCTTTCATTTATGATGGAATGAGACCATGTTGTTTCATATCTTGCGCGCAATCTACGCGCGTTTCGGCAACCAGAGTTTCATTTATGAAAGACGACCTGCGCCTTGACGATCTTGCCCTGTTCCTGGCGGTGATAGCCGCCGGCGGGTTGCAGGGGGCTGTTGCCACGACAGGCGTCAGCGCCCCGACGCTGAGCCGCCGAATGACGGCGTTGGAAACGCAGACGGGACGGCTGTTCCATCGGGGCGTCACGGGCTTTGCGCTGACGGCGCGGGGCCGCGATCTGGCCGCAACGGCCGCGCCGTTGACGGAATTGCAGGATCGTATTGCGCGATGGGTCACGGCGGACAGCGGCCCCCTGCCCGTGCGGATCACGGCAGGCAGCTGGACCAGCCGCTTTCTGGCGCGGCATATCGGGCAGGTCTGGCAGCCGGGGGCGGTCTGGACGCCGGCTTTTTTGTCGGCCAACGCATTGCTGGATATCGCGCGGCGGGCGGCGGACATCGGCATTCGGTCCAGCCGCCCGACGCAAAGCTGGCTGGCAGGCCGCCAGACAGGCACGGTGCGTCATGCCGCCTTCGCCCGCGACAGCGACGTGCAGGGCTACATCGCGCTGCCGTCGGGCGCGCCCAGCACGCCGGCTGAGCGCTGGCTGCGGGCGACCCACGCGGAAGAGATCGTGACGACGGCGAACCACGAAAGCCTCGCCCTCGATCTGGCGCGGGCGGGGATCGGGCGGCTGGTGCTACCGACCTTTGCCGGGGCCGACAACACCGGGCTGGTGCAGGTGGGCGACCCTGTGCCTGAACTTGCGCACGAGGAATGGCTGGTCAGCCATCACGCCGCCCGCGACGACCCGCCGATCCGCGCGGCTCTGACGGCGCTGGCCCGGCTGCTGACCGCACCGCGTCCGGGTGACGGTCGCTAGACGGGGCGGCCCTTTACCCCGGCGGCCACAATCCCTATATGTTCCGTCAGGAATAGACGGGAACGCACCATGACCGACCAGACCGCCCAGACTGCGCCACTAGAGGGAACGCCGCTGATCGCGCCGTCCAGCACGGAACATCCGCTGCATGAGAAGGTGGTCGAGGCTTGCCGCTCGGTCTATGACCCGGAAATCCCCGTTAACATCTATGACCTGGGCCTGATCTACACCATCCAGATCGACGCGGACTCTGCCGTGCGGATCGTGATGACGCTGACGGCACCCGGCTGCCCTGTCGCGGGCGAGATGCCGGGCTGGGTCGCGGATGCCGTCGAGCCGTTGGCCGGCGTGAAGCACGTCGATGTCGAAATGACATTCGAGCCGCAGTGGGGCATGGACATGATGAGCGACGAGGCACGTCTGGAACTCGGTTTCATGTAGCCTTTTGCGCGGGGCACCTTATGTCCCGCGTCATGTCGACACACCGCGCCCTGCCCCGCCTGATTCTTCTGCTGCTGCTCTGGCCCCTGTCGCTTGGCGCGCAGGACGCGATCTTTCCGGTCGATCGGCTGAACAGCGGCTTGCCCGCACCGGCCGCGTCCGTGGACCGGGACACCCCCCAGGCGGCGCTGGAAAGCTTTCTCGATCTGGTCAAGAGCGGCGATCTGTCGGGTGCCGCGCATGTTCTGAACCTCAATGACATTCCGGCCGACCAACAGGCCCTGACCGGGCCGCTGCTTGCCGACAGACTCGCCACTATCATCGACCGCAAGGTCGTCATCGACTGGGCCGACCTGCTGGAACGTCCGGACGCCATGATGACAACGGGCGACGGTGCCATGGTGGGACAGGCGCAGAAAAGCATCCTGATCGGCATCCTGGAACGGGACGATCGCATGGTGGCCCTGCGCCTGAACCGGCTGCAAGCCGGGGAAGCCGACCCGGTGTGGGTCTTTTCGCGCGACAGCGTCGACAACATTCCCGCCCTCTATGCCCTCTATGGTCCAAGCCGGATGGAGGAGGCGCTGCCCGCCATCCTGCGTCAGCCTGCATTCTGGGGCATGCAGTGGTGGGAGGTCATCGGCCTGCCGATCATCGTGTTGATCGCGGCGTCGGTGGCACTTTCGACCTGGCGAGGATTGAACATGATCGCGCGGCATCAGCCGTCACCGCTGGTCAGCGAACTGATCCGTGCCACGCGCCTGCCCGGCACACTCACGATTCTCGCGTTGACCGTCTCGCTCACGACGTCGCGGGTTTTCGCGGTCTCCGGCATCGTCGACGCCATCACCGAGCCGTTGACCGTGATCCTCTACGTCGTCGCGATCATGATCCTGGCCATCAACGTGATCGACGCGACGCTGCAGCGCCTGACGGTCGCGCTGGACGTGGATGACCTCGCCTCGCCGGAGTATGGCGATCAGCGGGCGCAGGCGACGACCGTGGCCGCGCTGCGGCGGATGGCGATCGTGCTCGCGATCATCGTCGGCGCGGCCCTCGTGCTGACCGCGACACCGGCCTTCAGCGGTGCCGGGTTGTCGGTGCTTGTCAGTGCCGGCGGTCTTGCCCTCGTGCTTGGCTTCGCGGCGCGCGAGGTCCTCGGCAACATCATGGCGTCGCTGCAGATCTCGCTCAACCGGTCGGCCAAGGTGGGCGATCAACTGGTCTACGACGATTATCTGTGCACGGTGGAGCGCATCCATTTCACCTATGTGCAGTTGAAGGTCTGGGACGATACGCGGCTGATCGTGCCGGTATCGAAGTTCATCTCGGATGCTTTCATCAACCGCAGCACCAGGACCTATGGCATGCTGCGCAATGCGACATTGATCCTTGCGCCCCAGATCGACGTCACACGACTGCGCGACCATTTCCGCGACTGGTGCGAGGTCGACGACCGGGTCGACGGCGACCCGGAGGACATCTCCTGCGTGGTCGTAGGTCAGGGCGACAGCGGAATGCACGTCCGGTTCGCAGCACCTATCAAGGACCCGACGGTCGGCTGGGACTTTGAATGCGACATACGCGAGGAAATGCTGGGCTTTGCCGCCGGTATGGAGAGGGAGGACGATATCCCCTATCTGCCCCGGATGGGCATCGGCAGTCCTGCGACAGGCGAAGGCAACCCCGGATGACCCCCTTGAGGCTTGCGGCCGCAGACCCTACATTGGGGGTGACCTGAAAGGACATGCCATGTTCGGTATCCCCGGAAAACAAGCCGTCTCGATCACGCCGAAGGCCGCAACCCAGATCGCGAAACTGATGGCCCGCGACGGGCACCAGGGGCTGCGCGTCGGCGTAAAGAAGGGCGGCTGTGCCGGCATGGAATACACCATGGACTACGTGACCGATGTGAACCCGCTGGACGAGGTGGTCGAGGTCGAGGGAGCCCGCGTGATGATCGCGCCGATGGCGCAGATGTTCCTGTTCGGCACGGAAATCGACTACGAGACGTCGTTGCTGGAAAGCGGCTTCAAGTTCCGCAATCCCAATGTCGTGGACGCCTGCGGCTGCGGCGAGTCGATCAAGTTCGACGAGACGCTGAAAGCCCAGTGACCGACCGCTTGCGGTGTGGTGGTGTGCCGTATCCTGCGAGCGTCGCGGCGCTCTGGATGCCTGCGTAACGGCGCGGTGAGCCCTTCCGATCCGTGGGCGCAGTTGCTACCAAGGTGTCACGCAACCGCAAAGGATCGATCATGCGCCGCAAACTTGCCGCCGGGAACTGGAAGATGCACGGGCTGACGGATGCGCTGGCCGAGGTGAAGGCGCTGACCGACGCGCATCCGGACCCTGACGTCGACCTGCTGCTGTGTCCGCCCGCGACGCTGATCGCGCAGATGGCCTGGGCGCGCGGGACCCACGCGCTTCAGATCGGCGGGCAGGACTGCCATGCGGAACAGGCCGGGGCGCATACCGGCGACATCGCCGCGGCCATGCTGAAGGACGCAGGCGCATCCCATGTCATCGTCGGCCATTCGGAACGTCGCGCGGATCACGCAGAGACGGACGCCGATGTGGCCGCCAAGGCGGCAGCCGCCCATGCGGCGGGACTGATCGCGGTCATCTGCATCGGCGAGACGCTGGACCAGCGCGAGGCGGGCCATGCGTTGGCGGTGGTGACGGCACAGTTGCAGGGGTCTCTGCCCGAGGGTGCCACGGCGGCCAATACCGTCATTGCCTACGAGCCCGTCTGGGCGATCGGCACCGGCCGCGTGCCGACGCTGGACCAGATCGGCGAGGTGCATGGCACGCTGCGCGCCGCCCTGCGCGACCTGATGCGCGAAGCGTCGGGGGTGCGGCTGCTTTATGGCGGATCGGTGAAGGGGGCGAATGCCGCGGAAATCTTCAGTGTGCCGGACGTGGACGGGGCGCTGGTCGGTGGGGCCAGTCTGACGGCGGCCGACTTCTCGCCCATCGTGACGGCGCTGGAAAACGCCTGATCTCGCGAGCCTGTCGCAAATCCCTCAAGACATGGAGCAGGCGCCGGGTCGCCTGATTCGGATATCACGTATTGGTGGCTGCCGCAGGAACCTCCGGCGGGAGTTTACCGGCCAGATGAACGAGGGGCGCGGCACCGGGTGGCGGTGCCGCGCCCTTTTCATCAGTTGATGATCGTTTCTGGCCCCATGACGGAATTGGGCAGGTAGGTCGAGATGATCGGGATGTAGGTGATGATGATCAGGAAGACGAAGAGCACCGCCAGAAACGGCAGGGCGGCGCGGACGACGGCCATCATCGACATGTTTGCAACGCCCGACGTCACGAAGAGGTTCAGGCCGACCGGCGGCGTGATCATCCCGATCTCCATGTTGACGACCATGATGATGCCAAGGTGGATCGGGTCGATGCCAAGCTGGATCGCGATGGGAAACACCAGCGGGGCCACGATCACGATCAGGCCCGAGGGTTCCATGAACTGACCGCCGATCAGCAGGATCACGTTCACGACGATCAGGAAGGCGATGGGGCCGAGGCCGGCGGTCAGCATCATGTTCGCGATGTGCTGCGGCACCTGTTCGTCGGTCAGCACGTGTTTCAGGATCAGCGCGTTGGCGATGATGAACATCAGCGTGACCGTCAGCTTGCCGGATTCGAACAGCGTCGCACGGGTGTCGCGATGAAAGAAGGCGGTGACGATGGCCACAGGCTTGCGCCAGAGCGGCAGCGGGCGCTGGCCGGGGCCGACATGCAGCGGGCCCATGTCGCGGTAGATGAAGCTGGCGACGAAGAAGGCGTAGATCGCGGCAACGGCGGCGGCCTCGGTCGGGGTGAAGGCCCCGGATTTCCAGTAGAGGCCCGGCGGGTCCAGCGTGATCCAGGGGTGGCCGTAGATGCCGCCCATGATGATCAGGATCAGTCCCAGTCCCCAAAGCGCGTCGCGGAAGGAATCCGTGATCTCGCCCCAGCCAAGCCATTCGCCGCGCGGCATGTTCTTGATCCGCGCCATGACGTAGATCGTGATCATCAGCATGACGCCCGCCAGCAGGCCCGGGATCACACCCGCGAGGAACATCCGCCCGACGCTGACGTCGGTGGCACTGGCGTAGACGACCATCACGATGGAGGGCGGGATCAGGATGCCCAGCGTGCCGGCATTGCAGATCACGCCAGCGGCGAAGTCCTTGGTGTAGCCCACCTTGGTCATGGCGGCGATGACGATGGACCCGATGGCGACCACGGTCGCGGGGGACGATCCCGAAAGCGCTGCAAAGATCATGCAGGCCATGACGCCCGCAATGGCAAGGCCGCCTTGCAGGTGGCCGACGCAGGCGATGGCAAAACGGATGATGCGTTTTGCCACGCCCCCCGTCGACATGAAGCTGGAGGCGAGGATGAAGAACGGGATCGCCAGCAGCGTATAGTGCCCGGCCATCGCCTGAAAGATCGCCTGGGCGACAGCGCCAAGCGAAGTATCCGAGAACCAGAGTTGGAACAGGATCGAGGCGAGGCCCAGCGATACGGCGATCGGCACGCCGATCAGCAGCAGACCCATGATCATGACGAAAAGCAGCAGGACTTCCATGGATCAGCGGTCCTTGTTCAGAAGGGAGGCCTCGGCCACGGCGTCTGTCGCTTCGTGAGAGACGATCAGGCTGGGCGACTGATCGGTCCAGACCCGCCAGACCGCCTGACAGACGCGGAACAGGATCAGCACCCCCGCGATGGGCAGCATGGTATAGGGGATCATGCGCGGCAGTTTCGAGTAGCGTTCATCGTAGTTGATCATCGGTTCAAGAAACCGCAGCCAGTCGGGCATGGGAATCTGGTCCGTCTCGAAGAAGGACCCGGACCGGACGGAGGTGTCGAAGCCAAGCGGAAACCAGCGCCCGGCCGTCGGCGGCAGGTCCGCGAAGGGGGCCCAGTAGTCGTAGGCCCCTTTCAGGAACAGCAGCGCATAGACGATGCACAGCCCGCCTGCGATCAGCGCCGCGATCTTGCGCGGGCGCGGCGACAGCAGGTTGGTGACGGCATCCACGCCCAGATGCGCCGTCACCTTGAAGCAATAGGCGATGCCGAACAGCACGAGCCAGGCGAACATCACGAGCACGACTTCGAGGCTCCAGATGATCATCGCAGGCGCGGCATCCACGACTGCAGTGCCGAAGATCGGGTGCAACAGGCGACTGACGCCCCAGAAGATTCCGTCGGTCAGGTATTCGAACCATGTGCCGGCGGTATAGCGCAACACGACGTTGGTGAAGGTCAGAAGGGTCATGAGGCCCAGAAGGGCGGCTATCACGCCTTCTTCGAAGCCGTTGACGGCAGCACCGACGATGCCCCTGGCCTGATAGTGCTGGCTCATCCCGCCCCCCTGCTTTCTGCCCTATACGATCATGAAACGGCCCGAACGCAGGTCCGGGCCGTGCCTGTGCATGCCGTGGCGGGCGGTCGAACCGCCCGGCGCGCGACTTACATGCTTTCGTTGATCGCCTGTGCGGCGTCGATGTTTTCCTGACCCACCTCTTCGGCGAACTGGGTCCAGACCGGCATCATGACATCGACCCAGGCCTGACGCTGTTCCGGCGTCAGCTCCACGATGGTGCCGCCGGCGTCGAGGATCGCCTGGCGGGCTTCCATGTCGACTTCGGCCACGGCGGCGTTCCGTTCGGTCGTGACCTCGTTCAGGATGGTCAGGAACTGATCGCGCACCGCCGGGTCAAGGCTGTCGAGGAAATCGGTGGACGACACGACCATGTAGTCGATGATGCCGTGGTTGGTCTCGGTGATGCCGTCCTGCACCTCGAAGAACTTCTGGCCGTAGATGTTCGACCAGGAGTTCTCCTGACCGTCCACAACGCCGGTCTGCAGGGCACCATAGACTTCGGCAAAGGCCATCGGCTGCGGGCTGGCCCCCAGTGCGTTCATCTGCGCGACCAGCACGTCGGACGGCTGCACGCGGAACTTCAGGCCGTTGGCGTCGGCGGGGACGATCAGCGGCTTGTTGGCCGAGAACTGCTTCATCCCGTTGTGCCAGTAGCCCAGACCCTGCAGGCCGCGGCGCTGCATCATGTCCAGCATGCCCTTGCCCGTATCGGAGGCCTGGAAGGCGTCCACGGCCTCGATGTTCTTGAACATGAACGGCAAGTCGAACAGGCGATAGGCCTTGGTGATGGATTCGAACAGCGACAGGGACGGGGCGGCCAGTTGCACGTCGCCGCGCAGCAGCGCCTCGATCACCTGTTCGTCGGTGTAGAGCGTGGAATTCGGGAACACCTCCATGCACATGGTGCCGTCCATCTCGGCATTCACACGCTCCATCAGAAGCTGGGCGGCGATGCCCTTGGGGTGCTTGTCGGTGTTGGTGACGTGGCTGAACTTCACGACGGTTTCACCGGCATCGCAGCCTGCGGATTGTGCCAATGTGGCAGTTGCCGCAACGGACATCGCGGCCGCGAAAGCGGCAGTTTTCAGGAACGTCATGGTGTCTCCTCCCAGAGATCGGATATGAAATCTTCGGTCTTTTGCCGAAATGGTCGGTCATTCCTACACGATTGACGGGACCTGACAAGAACTAATGGACCTGCATTTCAGGGGCCTAGCTGCGGCGCGGCACCGTGTCGCGCTGCGGCACCGGTGGTTGCGATCCCGGCCCGGCGGGCTGGCGCGCAATTTCACGCAGACGCTGCGGCGCGGATTCCAGCGTCGTGATCACGGCATCGACGCCGCACAATTCCGCCACGCCCGGGGTGTCGAGGATCTTTCCGGCGAGCGTCAGGGGGGTCATCGGGGCCACGATGCGCAGCCCGATCACAAGGCGGGTCAACTGCGGCAGCGCGTGCACTCCGTTGGCCACCAGGACTATGGCGGCGAACCGCGTGACATCGGCGCGCGTCACGACGGCGTCGTGATCCTCGCCCACCGACAGGTCGATGTCCCAGCCTTCGCGGCGGAAGAGGTCGGCCGCCATTTCGCTGGCCAGCGTATGGTTGTCGCCCGGGATGAGCGTCAGCAGCACCCGGTCCTGTTCGGCGGTCTGCGGCCCATCGCGGTCGAGGACGTGCCGCAGGCCCCGGATGATCCTGTAGAGCCTGCCGGACGCCATCGTGACGTCGGCAAAGGAAAGCTCGTCCTCGTCCCACTGGCGACCCAGTTCGCGGGCCGCGGCGGCGATGTAGGACAGGTAGATGGTCTGCACCGAATTACCGCTGCGCCGCAGCTTTCGCACGAAGCGTTCGGCCTCCTCCTCGTGGGTAGCAGTCAGGGTTGCGCAGAATCGGGCGATATCGGTCTGCTCGGGTGCTTCGGTGCCAGCACCGAAGCGCGGCATCCGAAAGGCAAGGCGGCGCACCACCTCTCGGGCGACGTTGCCGACAGCCGCCTCTGGCAGGTGCGTCTGAAGGCGCTGGAACTGGTCATGGGCCTGCGCCCAGGCGTGCCGATCAAGGTCGTCGTCGTCCCGTTGCTGGCTGGCCATCAGGACTCACCCCCGTTTGTCGTGTTCCCCCTTCAACTGGATAACCCCTTGCGGGTAGAGGGAAGCTGCCCCTCGGTATCCGGTTGTATGCCCAAGCTAGCACTTCATCCGGGGACCGTGGTGCGTCAGAATGTCGCAACCCGTCTTGCGGCACCGCAGCAAAGCGTGAAAGGTGCGCCCATGAAGCAGATCAGCCAGTCCCCGACCGACCCCGCCTTCGTGCAGAATCCCTATCCGTTCTACGACCGGATGCGCGCCCTGGGACCGCTGGTCTGGTGGGACGACTATGCAATGGCCTGTGCGGTCAGTCACGCGACGGTCAGTGCGGTCCTGCGGGACAGACGGATGGTACGACAGGTGCCGGCAGAGCTGGCACCGCAGCCGGTCCCCGCGCGGGCCGGGTTCGATGCGGTAGAGGCGCATTCGATGCTGGAACTGGACGGGGCGGTCCACGCGCGGCTGCGCGGGTCAGTCCTGCGCGCCTTTACCAGCCGCGCCATCGCCGTGCTGGCAGAGGATCTGAGAGCGCTGTGCCACGAGCTGATCGATGGCTTTCCAACCGGCAATTTCGACATGCTGGATGCCTATGCGCGTCCGGTGCCGGTCATCACCATCGCGCGCCTGCTTGGGGTGCCGACCGATGCGGCGAATGACCTGCTGCGCTGGTCGAACGCGATGGTGGCCATGTATCAGGCCCGGCTGACGCCCGCGATCATGGCGGACGCGGAACGGGCGACCGCCGATTTCACCGCCTTTCTGAAGGATCATCTGGCGGCAAAGCGACGGAGCCCGGGAAACGACCTGATCTCGACCCTGATCGGGGCCGAGATGTCGGAGGCGGAGCTGATCTCGACCTGCATCCTGCTGCTGAACGCGGGGCATGAGGCGACCGTGCACACGCTGGGCAACGGGGTCGCGGCGATGGTGGCGGCGCACCAGCGGCGCAGCGATCCCGCGGCGGTGGAGGAGATCATGCGCCTTGATCCGCCACTGCACATGTTCACCCGCTGGGTGCTGGAGGATTGCGACATCGCGGGTCGGGCGTTCCGGCGCGGTGACCGGATCGCGTGCCTGCTGGGGGCCGCGAACCGCGATCCGCAGGTCTGGGACCGTCCCGGTCGCTTCAACCCGGACCGCACCGGGCCAGCGCATGTGGCCTTTGGCGGCGGCGCACATTTCTGTGTCGGCGCGCCGCTGGCGCGGATGGAATTGCAGATTGCACTGGAGGTCCTGTGGGACAGGTGCCCGGCGCTGGCAGTGGTGGCGCGCCCCGTCTATGCGGACGTCTACCATTTCCACGGATTGGAGCGATTGACAGTGCAGGTTGCAGCGGCCTGATTTTGGCTGCGCCAAAGCCTCCGGCGGGAATTTATCTGGCCAGATGAATGGGATCAGAGCGGCAGGGCCACGGTGGACTTGATCTCCTCCATCGACAGCAGCGCCGTGACGTTGTGGACCTTCACCTCGGAGATGAGGGCCTGGTAGAAGGTGTCGTAGGCGCGGGCATTGGCGACGCGGACCTTCAGGATGTAGTCGATGTCACCGGCGAGACGGTGCGCCTCCTGCACTTCGGGACGTGATTTCAGGGCCTTGAGGAAGCGTTGCTGCCAGTCGGCGTCATGTTCCGACGTGCGGATCAGAACGAAGAAGCAGGCGTCGAAACCCAGCGCCTCGGCGTCGAGGAGCACGGTGGTCTGGCCGATGACCCCTGCGGCGCGCAGCTTGCGGATGCGATTCCAGACCGGCGTCTTGGACGAGCCGACCTCGGCCGCGATTTCGTCCAGCGAGCGGCTTGCGTCGGCTTGCAGGGCAGCAAGGATCTTCCGGTCTGTGGCGTCGATGCGGACAGGCATTTCGGTTTTCCCCGGTTGCTGGAACAGACATGCGACGTTATCCGCCGGATGGAACATGTGTCCTTATCTAGTCGCGCCAGTGGTCAAAAACCAGAACTTTGTTCTATATGGAAAGGAAGCAAGGGAGCTTTCGCAATGGATCACTTTCCAGTCTTCATGGCCGTCGCGGGCCGCCGGATCGTCCTGTCGGGCGGCGGCGAGGCGGCGCTTGCGAAATTGCGGCTGATCCTGAAGACGACCGCGCATGTGACCGTGGTGGCGGCGGACCCTGCGGCCGAGATCTGCCGCTGGGCCGCCGAACGCCGCCTGCGCCTGATCTCGCGGGCGATGGAGCCCGGTGACGCGATGTGCGCCGTGCTGTTCTACGCGGCCAACGAGGATGCCCGCGAGGATGCCCGCGTCGCCGCACTCGCGCACCGCGACGGCGCGCGCGTCAACATCGTGGACAATCTGGCGGACAGCCAGTTCATCACGCCTGCCATCGTGGACCGCGATCCAGTCGTCGTCGCCATCGGTACCGAAGGGGCGGCCCCCGTGCTCGCGCGTCGCATCAAGCGCGATCTGGAGGAGCGTCTGCCCGCAAGTCTTGGCCTGCTCGCGCGGATCGGCAAGACCTTTCGCGCCGCGGCCGACGTGCTGCCGATGGGTGTGAAGCGGCGCGATTTCTGGGGTGCGTTCTACGACAAGATCGGCCCGCAGTCCGTTGAATACGGGGGTGAAAGCGCCGTTCTTCCGGCGCTTGAGGCGCTGTTGGATGACACATTGCACGCCGCCGACAAGAAAGGCCACGTCGATCTGGTTGGTGCTGGCCCCGGCGATCCCGACCTGTTGACGCTGAAGGCCCGCAAGGCGCTGGACGTGGCGGATGTAGTGATCCACGACCGGCTGGTCAGCCGCGAAATCCTCGACCTCGCGCGGCGCGAGGCGGTGATGATCGACGCGGGCAAGGAAGGTTTCGGGACGTCGATGGCGCAGGACGACATCGACGATCTGATTGTGGCGCATGCCCGGCGCGGGGCGCATGTCGTGCGGCTGAAGGCGGGCGATCCGACGGTCTTTGGCCGTCTGGACGAAGAAATCGACGCGCTCGATGCCGCCGGCATCTCCTGGCGGATCGTGCCGGGGATCACCGCCGCGAGTGCGGCCGTTGCCTCCATCGGGCAAAGCCTGACGAAAAGCGGGCGCAATTCCTCGGTCCGGTTCATGACCGGGCATGACACCAAGGGGTTCGCCGATCACGATTGGAAGATGCTGGCGCGCCCCGGCGAGGTTGCGGCGATCTACATGGGCAAGCGCGCGGCGCGGTTCATTCAGGGGCGATTGCTGATGCACGGGGCCGACCCCGCGACGCCGGTGACGGTGATCGAGAACGCGTCCCGCCCCGACCAGCGCGTGCTGGCAACGACACTGGCGCAGTTGGAGCCGACGCTGACGGAGGCTGGGTTGACCGGCCCTGCCCTGACCTTTCTGGGCCTTGCTCCGCGCGATGCGGTGACCGCAAGCCACGACATGAATATCGAGGAGTTTGCCTGATGGCGAAGCAATTCACCCCCAAGGTCGTCACGGCCAATGCCCTGCTGGAGGGCGATGCTGTCTGGCTGACCGAGGACGACCGATGGTCGCGCGACATCGCCGAGGCCGAGCTTCTGATCGACGAGGCCCATGCCGACCTGCGCCTGATCGAGGCGATGCGCCGCCAGAGCGAGGTGGCCGGTCCCTATCTGGCGGACGCCAAGGGCACCGACCACGGCCCGGTGCCGGTGCATTTCCGAGAGAATTTCCGCACGCGAGGGCCGTCAAACTATTTCCACGGCAAGCAGACGGAGGCTTGAGATGTACAGCTATAGCGAGTTCGACGAAGCCTTCGTGCGTGAGCGGGTCAAACAGTTCCGCGGCCAGGTGGAACGTCGCGTCGACGGCAGCCTGACCGAGGACGAGTTCAAGCCGCTGCGCCTGATGAACGGCCTTTACCTGCAACTACACGCCTACATGCTGCGTGTGGCGATTCCCTATGGCACGCTGAACAGCCGTCAGATGCGCCAGCTCGCGATGATCGCAGAGCGGTGGGACAAGGGCTATGGTCACTTCACCACGCGCCAGAACATCCAGTACAACTGGCCCAAACTGCCGGACGTGCCGGATATCCTCGAAGCGCTGGCCGACGTCGAGATGCACGCGATCCAGACCAGCGGCAACACCATCCGCAATGTGACCGCCGACCATTTCGCCGGTGCCGCCGCGGACGAGATCGCCGATCCCCGCCCCTATGCGGAATTGCTGCGCCAGTGGTCCACGGATCACCCCGAGTTCCAGTTCCTGCCGCGCAAGTTCAAGATCGCCGTGACCGGATCGGCGCAGGATCGCGCCGTGATCGCGTCCCATGACATCGGCCTGCAACTGATCGAACGGGACGGTGCCATCGGGTTCCGCGTGCTGGTTGGCGGCGGCCTTGGCCGCACGCCGATGATCGGCAAGGAGATCAGTCCCTTCGTGTCCGAGGCGGATCTGTTGCCCTACTGCGAGGCGATCGTCAGCGTCTGGAACCTGCTGGGCCGGCGCGACAACAAGTTCAAGGCGCGCATCAAGATCACCGTCCACGAGCATGGAATCGCTGACATTCGTGCCCGCGTGGAAGACCGGTTCGCGGCGATCAAGCCGACGTTTTCCGGTGTCGATCAAGCCCTTTTGGCAGACATCAAGGCGGCCTTCGCGCCGCCGGCCTTCAAGACCGCCCCGGTTGCAGGTTACGACGCTGCACGCGCCGCCAATCCGGCGTTCCGGTCGTGGTCGGACACCAACCTGACCGCGCATGTCGACCCGGATTACGCCATCGTCAGCGTATCGCTGAAAAAACAGGGTGCAACGCCCGGCGATGCCTCGGCCGACCAGATGCGTGTCCTTGCGGACCTGGCCGAGACCTTTGGCCACGACGAGTTGCGGATCAGCCACGAGCAGAACGTGATCCTGCCGCATGTCCACAAGGGTGACCTCGCGGCGGTCCATGCAGCGCTGCGGGAGGCCGACCTCGCGACGGCGAACATCGGACTGATCTCGGACATCATCGCCTGCCCCGGCATGGACTATTGCGCGCTGGCGACCGCCCGTTCCATCCCCATCGCGCAGCAGATCGCCGTGCGGTTCGACGAGTTGAAGCTGGAGCATGACGTCGGCCCCCTGAAGATCAAGATTTCGGGCTGCATCAATGCCTGCGGGCACCACCACGTTGGCCATATCGGCATCCTCGGGCTGGACCGGGCGGGGGTCGAGAATTACCAGATCACGCTGGGCGGCGATGGTACTCAGGATGCGGCGATCGGCGACCGCGCCGGGCCGGGCTTCAGCGCTGACGACATCCTGCCGGCCATCGAACGGCTGGTGCTCGGCTACCTCGACCTGCGGAACGACCCCGAAGAGACATTCCTTCAAACGTTCCGCCGCCTTGGCATGGAACCGTTCAAGGCCGTGCTTTATCCCGACAAGATCGGAGACCGCGATGCCGCTTGACGATCTGCAAAGCCGCGCCGCCGCGCTGAACGAGGCCTACAGGCATCATTCGGCCCGTGCAGTGCTGGAACGTGCTTTGAAGGACCCGGACGTTGGGCAACTGGCGCTTGTCAGTTCCTTCGGGGCCGAATCGGTCGCACTGCTGCACCTCGTGTCGGTGATCAACCGGGATACCCCGGTGCTGTTCCTCGACACGGAAATGCTGTTCGCGGAAACGCTGACCTACCAGATGGAGGTCGCGGAACGCCTGCATCTGCGCGACGTGCGCATCCTGCATCCCGACCGGCAGGAATTGTTCGAGAAGGACAACGAAGGACTGCTGCACCTGCACGATCCCGACGGCTGCTGTGCGCTGCGCAAGTCGCTGCCCTTGCAGCGCGCCCTGGTCCCCTTTTCCGGTTGGATCACGGGGCGCAAGCAATATCAGGGCGGCAAGCGCGCCGCCCTCCCGTTCTTCGAGGCGGACGGCACGCATCTGAAGGTCAATCCGCTGGCACACTGGAACCGCCAGGACGTGCAGGACTACATGACCGAAAACCGCCTGCCACGGCATCCGCTGGTGGCGCAGGGCTATCCCTCGATCGGGTGTGCGCCCTGCACGACGCGGGTCGCGCCGGGTGAAGATCCCCGTGCAGGCCGCTGGCGCAACACGGAAAAGACCGAATGTGGCATCCATTTCGTCAACGGCAAGATGGTCCGGATTCCGGCACCGGAGGCGAAGGTCGGATGAGTGCATTTTGTCAGATGAACAGGGGCCGCAGCGCCCGGAGGACAACATGAGCGTGATCGTGACCGACAACGGCTTTGCGGCCGATGATTTCAAGGACGACGTCGTGCCGCTGGCGGAAGTGGCCTTGGACGTGCCCGTTGCGGTCGACGTGCCGTCCGACGCGGAACCGGATGCAGTCAAGACCGTGATGCAGGCCGCGATGATCCGCATCGCCTTTCCGAGTTTCTCGGACGGGCGCGGGTTCACCCTGGCCGCGATGCTGCGGCGCGCAGGCTATCAGGGCCGGTTGCGCGCCCAGGGTCACGTCATCGCAGACCAATACGCGATGGCCCGGCGCAGCGGTTTCGACGAGGTCGAGATCAGTGACGATCTGGCCGCCCGCCAGCCGGAAGATCAGTGGCTGGCCCGTGCCGACTGGCGCGCAAACGACTATCAGGCGCGGATGCGCGGCTGAAACCATCACCCCTTTCCTTGACGAACCAGAGGCGCGGCGTCACAACCGCCGCGAGATGAATGACATGACAGAGCAACGCCCCGTGAACGACACCGCCGCCCAGCCCGTGCTGCCCGATGCGCAGACCGTCACGGCCGTCACCCACTACACCGACCGCTTGTTCTCGTTCCGGGTGACGCGCCCCGCATCGTTGCGGTTCCGGTCCGGTGAATTCGTGATGATCGGCCTGATGGGCGATCCGCACCCGGAGACGGGCAAGCAGAAACCGCTGTTGCGCGCCTATTCCATCGCCTCGCCCGCATGGGATGACGAGCTGGAGTTCTATTCGATCAAGGTCGAGGACGGCCCGCTGACGTCGAAGCTGCAGCACATTGCCGTTGGCGACCAGATCATCCTGAAACCCAAGCCGGTCGGCACACTGGTCCATGACGCGCTGCTGCCGGGCAAGCGGTTGTACTTCTTCTCGACCGGCACCGGCTTTGCGCCTTTCGCGTCCCTGCTGCGCGAACCCGAAACCTACGAAAAATTCGACGAGGTCATCGTGACCCATACCTGTCGCGATGTTGCAGAGCTGACCTATGGCGCGAACCTGATCGCCGACATCAAGTCCGACGAGATGATGATCGAACTGCTGGGTGAAAAGAATCTGGCCAAGATCCGCTACTACCCCACCACGACCCGCGAGAAGAGCGCGAAGATGGGGCGGATCACGACGCTGATCGAAACCGGAGAGTTGTTCAGCGACCTTGGCGTGCCGCCGCTGGACCCAGCGACGGACCGAGCGATGGTCTGCGGCAGTCTGGCCTTCAACAAGGACATCGCGGCCTTGATGGAAAAGGCCGGTTTGCACGAGGGTGCCAATTCGGAACCAGGCGAGTTCGTGATCGAAAAGGCCTTTGTCGGCTGACATCCTGCGGGATCGGACAAAAGGCGCAGCCCACGGGATGCGTCTTTTGCGTTTTGCCCTAGATGACCCGCTGTAACATGCGGGAGTGCATCCATGGAAAAGGTATCGGGCGGGTGCCTGTGCGGGCAGGTGCGACTGACGGCAACGGGGGAACCGAACCGCGTCGCCATCTGTCACTGCATGGATTGCCGCAAGCATCACGGCGCGCTGTTCTACGCCGCAGCGATCTTTCCTGCGGCGGCGGTCACGGTCAAGGGCGAATGGCGGGACTACAAGGGTCGCTTCTTCTGCCCCGCGTGCGGGTCATCCGTCTGCGCTGCGGCGGGGGCAGAGGTCGAAGTCCATCTTGGCACGCTCGATGCGCCAGACCGATTCACGCCGAC
This sequence comes from Loktanella sp. DJP18, assembly GCF_049310965.1. NCBI lineage: Bacteria > Pseudomonadati > Pseudomonadota > Alphaproteobacteria > Rhodobacterales > Roseobacteraceae > Loktanella > Loktanella sp. DJP18. The sequence continues at coordinate 63,985 of NZ_JBMERN010000017.1, forward strand.
CTATGAAAGCTGGGTTGTCCGGCGCGAGGCATGGCTGCCCGTGTTTCCAGCCACCATTCTGAATGCCCGCGACAGGGCTGCGGATTGACGGGAAGCGTCGGGCCTGCCTGCGCGCGATGAGCCGCCTTCGGCCATCGTGCGAACCGCAGGTCATTGATGTCGGTAGTATATCCCCGCCAGCGACACCCGTGAAAGCCGCAGTCGCCGTCTGCCGTGACGGCGACCTTGAGCGCCGGAAATGGCGAACGGGCCCCGCAGGGCCCGCATCGTTGTTTCAGGACGGACCCTGACGCCCGCAAGTGTGTCGGACCCGACGGATCAGAGACCCAGCGCCTCGCGCAGGCGGGTCAGCGTCGCGTCCAGCAATTCCGGGCTGTCGCGCACGGCGTTGACGGCTGCTGTCAGGGTCGTTTTCTGGACCACGGACAGGTCGCTCTCCTCGATCCGCACGATGACCGCGTCGGCATTGAACCCTTCGGGCGTCAGCAGGGTCGCCAGAGGCATGTCGGCTGCTGCCTCGGCCCCTTCTCCGGCGGTGACGGCACCGTCGGCCTCCACCGTCGCTTCGACCGATGCGCTCTCGGCCGGGGCTTCGGTTGTCGCGGCAGCGGGTTCTGTCGCGTCGGTGGCCTGCTCTGCGGCATCGGTCGCGGAGTCCTGCGCGTCGGCGGCGGCACCGGCGGCCTCCGCTGCGGCGGCGGTCGTGGCCTCGTCGGCGGCGGCCGCCATGTCTGCGGCGGCGTCCGATGCGGCATCGGCGGCCACGGTAGCGGCGGCGGCAGCGGCATCGGCGGCTTCCGTCACAGCCTCGCCTGTTGCAGTGGCAGCGTCCGCTGCCGCATCGGCCGCTGTGTCGGCCGCTGCGGTGGCGTCCGCTGCGGCATCGTCGGCGACAGTTTCAGCCTCAGTCGTGGCTTCTGCGGTCGCGTCTGGCAGGGCGGCGTCCGCACCGGACACGACGGCCTGCGGGTCGCGGTCGTTGACGAAATACTGATAACCGAAATACCCCAGAACCGCTGCGATCAAGATGATGACGATGGCACGCATGACGATGTCCCTTTTTGTTGTCGGCGGCCCCAATTGCCGCATTCCCTGCCCAGATGCGGGCACGGTGTCGCAACGTCAAGGGATACTGTCCTGAATCAGGGTTTTTCGACCGCCATCCCCCCGCTTTGCGCCTTGAAGCGGAACGCGCGGAAGTTTAGGTTACGACCACTCTCTTCAATGACCAAAGGATGAAGACCATAGGACGCAGACCTCACAACGCACCTCCCGTGCGTGAAACCGGCCCCCGCATCAACGAACGCATCCGCGGCGGTGACATCCGCCTGATCGGTGCCGACGGTGAGAACGTGGGCGTCGTGAGCCCCGACCGCGCGCTGCAGATGGCAGAGGAAGCCGGTCTGGACCTGGTCGAGATTTCGCCCAACGCGACCCCGCCCGTCTGCAAGATCATGGACTTCGGCAAGTACAAGTACGAGACCCAGAAGAAGGAAGCCGAGGCGCGCAAGAAGCAGAAGATCATCGAGATCAAGGAAATCAAGTTCCGCCCGAACACCGATGACCACGATTACGATGTGAAGATGCGCAGCGTCTACAAGTTCCTCGAAGGCGGCGACAAGGTGAAGGTCACCCTGCGCTTTCGTGGCCGCGAGATGGCGCACCAGGAACTGGGCCGCCAGCTGCTGGAACGCGTGGCCGACGACACCAAGGAACACGGCAAGGTCGAGAACTTTCCAAAGATGGAAGGCCGCCAGATGGTCATGTTGATCGGACCGTTGCCGAAGTAATCTCGGGGCGGGCGGTGCCTTGGCTGTGCCAGCGCACGTGCGGAACTGCCTTTTCTCTTCACGCGAAAAACCCCGAAGGACTCTTCGGGGTTTTTTCATGGACGGATAGCGACGTCGGAATCGCAGCCGCACTCGCGTCACTGCGACCTTCTGTGTCGAAAGTGGGTCCGTCATGCCGGTTCCAACTTTACGATAGTGCCGGCGGACGCGCTGATTCTGCTGGCGACAGGTTGGCGGCGCAGGGTCCGCGTGACGCAAGAGGCCCGCATCAACGACGCGAGCCTCCATCCGTTTACTGACTGACCGCTTAGCTGTCCTGTAGCAGATCGCTGATGTTGCGCACCGCGGCGCGGCGGTTGGCGCGTTCGCTGGACTGGCTGTCGACCTTCAGGAAGCTTTCGCCGTAGCCCTGCGTCACGAGGTTTTCAGGCGGCACCTGAAAGTATTGCGACAGGGCGAGCGCCACGGTTTCGGCCCTGCGGTCCGACAGGGCCAGGTTGTAACCCGCATCGCCCACGGCATCCGTATGACCTTCCACGAGGAAGATCGCAGATGGATCGTTCGTGACGATCTCTCGGATCGCACCGCCTAGCGAGGCGAGCTCATCGGCCTGGCTTTGCTGGATCGCGGCTGACCCCGTCTCGAAGGTGACGGCAGCAAGCTCGACCTGCGGTGCCAGCGCCCGCAGCTGACGGATTTCACGCACCTGCTCCAGCGAGTAGGTGCGGCCGGTATTGGCCAGCAGGTTTGCCGTCAGCGCAGCCTGAAGGGCCGCCTGATCGTTCAACGCGACCTGATCGGTCGTGACCTCTTGCGGCACGGGCGGCAGGCTCGAAACCTCGACCGGGGCCGCTGTCGTGTCAAGATCGTCGATCAGCGCGACCTGGCTGCCATCGACGGTGGTCAGAGTCCGGCGCAGCACGGCACCATCGGCGGCACGGATCGTGGTGACGACGCTGCCGTCGTCGCGTGTGACGGTCGTCAGAGTGGACCCGTCATCGAAGGTGCGCGTGGCGATCTGTGCGCCGGGCTGACGCAGCAGGACGTCGTCGTTCTTCAGCACCCGCAGCTGGCCGTCCCGTTCCACGACGACACGATCCCCGGAGTTCGACACGACCTCATCGCCGTTGTTGAGGATCGCACCCACCGTCAGCGCGCCAAGACCCAGCACAAGCGCCTTTTCGAAGTTCGAAAGGCCGTCATCGCCTTCGTCTGCTGTCTCGGCCGTTGCCGCAGGGTCGGCCGTGGTGGCCGGGTCGCCCAGAACCTCGGTCGCGAAATCCTCACCCGCACCGCGAATATCCTCTTCCGTCACCTCTTCGGTCACGACCTCGGGGTCGTTTGCCATCGTGGTCGTATCGGTGCTGGCCGCAACGGCCGCAGCAGCAGAGGCCTGACGTGCGGCTTCACGCTCGGCCAGACGGGCGGCCTGCTCTTCGGCAGTCAGTTCCGGCGCGGCAGGCGGAGACGCGGTTTCGGCGGTCGTATCGGCCTCGATCGTCGACGCATCGTCGGTTGGCTCAGGTGCCGTTTCGGTTGCCGCGGTCGTGTCCGTGTCGGTGGACGTCTCTGTGTCCGCCGGCGCGTCCGTCGAGGCGGCAGGATCGGTCTCTGCCGTGTCCGTCGCCGCCGGATCCGGTTCCGTCGTGACCGTTTCCGCCGTATCAGTCTCGGCGGTGCCTGCTTCCGTGGTATCCGCTTCCGTCGTGGTCACATCCGCCTGGCCCGCGATCGCGGCATCGGCAGCGGCTTGGTCGGCAGCAGCCTGACCCTCGGCTGACGCGCCGGCGTCCGGCGCGGGAGCGTCCGCTGCCTGATCGGCAGCGACCTCGCCATTGCCCTCGACGGGGGCGTCGGCAGCGCTCTCGGTTGCAGGGCTCTGATCTGCCACAGCCGCATCAGCAACAGCCTGGTCTGCAGCAGCTTGATCGGCGGCAGCAGCATCCGCAGCGGCTTGGTCGGCGGCGGTTTGGTCGGCAGCGGCAGCATCGGCGGCGGCTTGTTCAGCGGCAGCAGCATCGGCGACAGCTTGATCGGCGGCGGCAGCGTCGGCCGCGGCCTGATCTGCAGCAGCCTGCTCAGCAGCGGCGGCGTCGGCGTCGGCAACGGCAGCGTCTGCAGCGGCCTGATCAGCTGCGGCCTCATCTGCAGCGGCCGCGTCGGCGGCGGCCCCATCCGTGGCAGCCTGCTCTGCGGCTGCGGGATCGGTGGCTTCGGCTGCGCCCGCGGGCGCAGCGTCGACACCGGCCATCAGGTCGGCTCCCGGCAACAGGGCATCGATCTGGGCCTGCGTCGCCGTCGCCAGGACACCCGCCAGCGCATCGCCTCCGACAGCCGTGGCCTCGGTCAGCGCCTCGGTCGAGCAGGTCGGTACCGTTGCATCGACAGCATCCGGTGCCGCCTGTCCGCCGGCCGGCGCGGACAGGGACGCGACAAGCGCCTCAGCCAGTGCATTGGCATCCGCCACCGTTGCACCGGTGCCCGTGACACAGGGAAAGGGCGCGGTCATGTCCTGCGCCAGGACCGGCGTGGTCAATGACATGCCCAGAACAAGGGCCGTGGTGGATTTGAGTGTCAGCATGCGCATGGAGTCCTCCGAAATGAAACGCCCGGCATGCGCCGGACCATTGCAGAAAGAACCGCCTGCTTGCGGGCGACGTTCCTGTCGATCAGTGGCTGTCGGCGAAAATCCGCCGGCGCGGCATGCCTTTGCACACCGCGCCGCCGCCC